>DAONEZ010000081.1:0-7157 GCA_035403345.1 Anaerolineaceae bacterium | reverse complement strand
CCGCTGCACGCACATGGCAGTCGTAGATTGCAGCGGGTCCATCACCGCAGTGCACCAGAACCACGATTTCAGCCACCTGCCAGGCGGCAAGAAACACCGCCGCCAGCCGGAATCGCTGGACAACGTCAAATTGTCAGGCGGCTGGCATACCATGTTCACCCTGGCCAATACCAACAAGCGCATCCTGGACGGCAGGCTGGCCGGTACCAAACCCTCTCGCGAGAGCTTGCAGCGTGAGTTGAGCATCCTGCCCCTGATCTGGCTGAAGCCGGCACGCTTTGCCAAAGCGGTGTATACCTTGCTCAACCCGCGCAGGGTGAAGGAACAGCGCCGGAAAGAACAGAAAATGCAGGAAAACGTAGCCCGCACCATCAAGGAGAACTCATGAGGCAGGGTCAAAATCCCGTCAAGCAACTGAACCAGGTCACCAAACCGCAGCGCGTCACGGCTGCCGTGCTGAACCACGTCCCCTTCCTGGACGGCTTTTACAGCGAGATGCTGGATGTGCTCAAATTGAGCCTCACCAGCCTGCGTGAGAACGCAGGCCTGCCCTTCGACTTGCTGGTGTACGACAATGGTTCCTGCGCAGAAGCCCGTGACCTGCTGTTGGAAGAATTCGAAACCGGGCACATTCAGACCCTGATCCTCTCTGACCGCAACATGGGCAAGGGTGGTGCATGGAATGTGATGCTGCAGGCTGCCCCGGGCGAGATCGTGGCCTACGCGGATAACGACGTGTTGTATGCCCCCGGTTGGCTGCGTGAGTCCGTCAAGGTGCTGGACGCCTACCCCAACGTGGGCATGCTCACCTCGCGCCCGTTCCACACCAAACCCGAGCTCTACTCGGCAGTGGTGGACTGGGCGGGCAAAACGCCTGCAGCTGAGCTGAGCCGCGGGCACTTCGTTGACCCTAATTGGCAGCGCGAGTTCCTGCTCAGCGTGGAGCGCAGCGAGGAGGAAATTGCCGCCGACCTGGCGCTGGAGGACGTGCGCATCCAATACAACGGGATCACCACCTACGCCGGCGCCTCCCATTGGCAGTTCCTGGCCTGGAAGAAGGTGCTGCTGGAGTTCCTGCCCATCGACCTCTCCAAGCCGCTGGGGCAGGTGCTTAAGTTGGATGAAATGGTCAATGCGCGCGGTTACCTGCGCCTGATGACCGCCGAGCCGCTGACCATGAACCTGAGCAACACGGTCAGCCTGCCTGCACAAGCTGCACAAGCAGCCCCTGCGGCAGCCCGGAAGAACGCAAAGCGCCTGGCGGACCTGCCCATTATCAAAAGCCCGCTAATGAAGCTCTACAATGCCATCTTCAGGCTGTATTACAAGAAATAGACCCCAGCCATGAAAGTGCTCTACGCCTCCTGCAGATATGACCCCACCGACCGCGACGCGGGCAGCGGTGTGGACTTCAATATCTACGAAGCCTTGAAACAGCACGGGATGGAGCTAAGGATCGTGGGACCCTTCCCGGACCGCCCTTCGCAGTTTGAAACGATCTACCGCCGCGCGCACCGCCTATTCTCGCGCAAGTTGACCGCCAAGTTCTCCGTGGATTACCTGCGCAGCGCTGCGCGGGCAGTGGAACAGGCTATCGAAGAATTTCAGCCGGATGCGATCTTCACCCACAACCTCATCCCGCTGGCGTACCTGCGCACTTCCGTGCCGGTGGTGTATAAGACCGACGCGGTGTTGTGGAACATGCATGCGCAGTGGCCCACCTATTCACGCCTGGAGCTGGCGCGCATGTTGCGTTGGGAAAAGGTGGCTCTCTCCAAAGCCGCGCGGGTGATCACCGCCAGCCGCTGGGCAGCCAGCGCGTTGACCGGTCATTACCACATTCCACAGGAGCGCATCCTGGTGCTGCCCATCCCCTCCTCGCTACCGCTGGACGAGGTCCCGCAGCATGTGGCAGACAAACCTCTTGACCTGCATGACCTGCACCTCCTGGCAGTGGCCAAGGATTATTACCTCAAGGGTATCGATATCGCCGAGGAAACGGTGGCGATCCTGCAGGGCAAGGGCATCAACGCTACCCTGCACGTGGCCGGGCATACTCGCCCGGATTCCGAACACGTCCAATTCCTCGGCTTGTTCAAGAAGGAAGATGGCCGCCAGCGCCAGGCTTACCTGGAGCAATACCGTTGGGCGGATTTCCTCATTCACCCGGCGCGTTATGAAGCCGCCGGCATCGTGTGCGGCGAGGCCGCTGCCTTTGGCGTGCCCACTATCACCAATGCCATCGGCGGGCTGGCCACCACGGTGGAAGACGGCATTTCCGGCGTGGTGCTGCCCATCGCCAGCCCGGCGTCGGCTTACGCCGCGGCAGTTGAGCGCTACGTAAACGATCCGCTCGCGTATCAACAACTCCGGCGCAGCACGCGCCAGCGCTACGAGCGCGAACTCAACTGGGGAGCTGCCGGTGTGAAAATTGTTCACCTGCTGCAAGAGGCTGCCAGCAAGAAGATAATGGACAGGAAAGGTTAATTATGAAGTTTCTGATCGCCGGTTTCGGTTCGATCGGCAGGCGGCACCTCAACAACCTGCGAGCGCTGGGCGAGCAGGACCTGCTGCTCTACCGCACGCAGCACTCCACCCTGCCTCTGGAAGGCATCGCCGGCATCCCCGTTGAGACGGATTTGCAGGCAGCCCTGGCGCACAAGCCGGACGCGGTCATCATCGCCAACCCCACCGCCCTGCACCTGGAGACTGCCATTCCCTGCGCGGAGGCAGGCTGTTCAATCCTGATGGAAAAGCCCGTCTCCCATTCCATGGAAGGTGTGGAACAACTGAGGCAAGCTCTGGAACAAGGCGGCGGCAGGTTTCTGACCGGTTTTCAATACCGCTTCCACCCCGGGCTGCTGCAGGTAAAACGCTGGCTGGAGCAGAATGCCATCGGCAGCGTTATTTCGGTCAACTCCCACTGGGGCGAGTACCTGCCAGATTGGCACCCCTGGGAGGATTACCGCACCAGTTACAGCGCGCGCATCGACCTGGGCGGCGGCGTGGTCAACACGCTCTGCCACCCGCTGGATTACCTGCGCTGGATGTTCGGCGAAGCCGAAAGCCTGTTTGCCGTAACCTCCAATAACGGGCTGCACCTGCCGGTGGAGGATAACGCGGATATCCTGCTGAAATTTGAGCGCGGACCGCAGGCCAATATCCACCTGGACTATAACCAGCGCCCCGGGCAGCACACCCTGGAGCTGACCGGCACGCGCGGGCGCATCACCTGGGACAACGAGGGCGGGCGCGCCCGCCTGTATGACGCCAGCCAAAAAACCTGGCAGGATGTTTACCCACCAGCTGGTTTTGAACGCAACGCGCTTTTCCTGGATGAGATGGCGCATTTCCTGCGCGTGGCTCGCGGCGAAGAATCCTCTTCCTGCACACTGGAGGACGGACTGGCTGCGCTGCAGCTCACCCTGGCGGTTCACCGCTCAGCCCGGCAGGGTTGTCTGGTAAAATTCAACGCATGAACAGGAGCGTGCATGTCTGATATCTTTGAGAAATTTTCCCTGGTCGGCCGGGTGGCCCTGGTCACCGGCGGTGCGGGGTTGCTGGGCAAGGAATTTTGCCTCACCCTGGCACAGGCTGGGGCGGAGGTTTATGCGGCTGACCTGAACTATGAGGCTGCTAAAACTGTTGCTGATGGATTGGTGCAGCAGGGCTTCAAAGCCCGCGCGCTGCAGGTGGACGTGACTAGCCCGGAATCGGTCAGCGCGGCGGTTGAGACCATCACACGCCAGTCCGGGCACATCGACGTGCTGGTGAACAGCGCCGCTATGGACCCCAAGTTCGACCCGCAGCACGCCCAGACCAGTTCCAATGCCTTTGAAGATTACCCGCTCAAGTCCTGGCAGGACGCAGTGAACGTGAACCTGACCGGACCCTTCCTCATCACCCAGGCGGTGGCCCGCCAGATGGTCAAACAGGGCAAGGGGTCCATCATTAACATTTGCAGCACTTATGGATTGGGCGGACCCGACAGCGCATCTACGAAAAACCCGGCCAGCCCAAGACCTTTAAACCGGTCTATTACACCGTGACCAAGGCCGGAATTTTGGGCTTCACCAAGTACCTGGCCACCTATTACGCCAACACGGAGATCCGTGTGAACGCGCTCACCCCCGGCGGCGTATTTGCCGGGCACGATGATGCCTTTGTGAAAAATTACTCGGCGCGCACCGTATTGGGCCGCATGGCGCACAAGGACGAGATGAACGGCGCCCTGCTCTATTTGGCGTCGGATGCCTCTTCCTACATGACCGGCGGCAACCTGGTGGTGGATGGAGGCTGGACGGCGTGGTAACCAAACCCGAAGTCCTGGCGATCATCCCTGCGCGCGGCGGCTCCAAAGGCATCCCGCGCAAGAATATCAAATCCTTCGCGGGATATCCGCTCATCAGTTACAGCATCGCTGCAGCGAAGCAATCCAAAAGCGTTACGCGCACTATCGTTTCATCGGATGATGAGGAAATTGCCGCCGTTGCGCGCGCATGGGGAGCCGAAACACCCTTCCTGCGCCCGGCTGAACTGGCCGCCGACCTGACCACCGACCTCCCGGTTTTTCAACATGCATTGCATTGGCTGCAGGAACATGAGGGGTATACTCCTGACCTGGTCATTCAATTACGCCCCACCTCGCCCATCCGACCGCGCGCTTGCGTGGATGAGTCGGTGGAACTGCTGCTGCAGCACCCGGAGGCAGATTCGGTGCGCGGCGTGGTGCGCAGCGGGCAGAACCCCTACAAGATGTGGCGACTGGGAAAAGAAGGGCAGCCCATGACACCCCTGCTCGCGTTGGAAAACGTAGCGGAACCCTTTAACGCCCCGCGCCAGCAATTGCCTCCCACCTACTGGCAGACCGGGCACATCGACGTCATTCGTCCGCAGGTGATCCTGAACGGCTCGATGAGCGGCAAAACCATCCTGCCCTACCTGATCGACGCGCGCTACACCGTGGATATTGACACTCCCTTTGACTGGCAGCGCTACGAATGGCTGGTGCGCAACGGCGGGCTGGACTTCGTTGATCCGGCCAGCAGGCGGCGCACCTTTCCCAAAAGGGTCAGCCTGGTGGTGATGGATTTCGACGGCGTGCTGACCGACAACCGCGTGTGGGTGGACCAGGACGGACGCGAGCGCGTGGCGGCCTACCGCAGCGACAGCATGGGGCTCAACGTGGTGCGCCGCAGCCTGCCGATCGAGTTCCTGGTGCTCTCTACCGAGACTGACCCGGTGGTCACCGCGCGCTGCAACAAGATGAAAATACCAGCCATCCAGGGTGTCAGCGAAAAGGCAAGTGTCCTGCAGGAACTTCTGCAGCAAAAGAACCTGGCTGCTGACGAGGTGCTTTATATCGGCAACGATGTGAACGACCTGGGTTGTTTTGAAATTGCCGGTTACGCGGTTGCCCCGGCGGATGCCGAAGAAGAAGTCAAACGCCGCGCTGACCTGGTGCTCACACGCAAAGGCGGCCTGGGCGCAGTACGTGAATTGTGTGACCTGCTGCTGCAGGCATTTGGTGCATAATTTCCCCATAGAGGTGAGAACATGGCAAGAGAAGTGAAGATCGGGAACAAATGGGTCGGGGAAGGCCACCCGGCATACATCATCGCTGAAATTGGCATCAATCATAACGGAGACCTGGAAATGGCCAAAGAAATGATCCGCGCCGCCAAACATGCCGGCGTGGACGCGGTCAAATTCCAGAAGCGCACGCCTGAACTGTGCGTTCCACCGGAACAACGCGGCCAGATGCGCGAGACCCCCTGGGGCTACATCTCTTACCTGGATTACCGCTACAAGGTGGAATTCGAAAAGCCGGAATACGACGAGATCGACCGCTACGCCCGGGAACTGGGCATCGACTGGTTCGCCTCCGTGTGGGATGAGCCCTCGGTGGACTTCCTGGAAGCTTATTCGCCGTTGTGCTACAAGATCCCCTCGGCTTCGCTTACCGATGGCGCGCTGCTCAAGCACGTGCGCCGCACCGGACGCCCGATGATCCTCTCCACGGGCATGTCCACCCTGGAACAGATCAAGGACGCGGTGGCGCTCATCGGCCAGGAGAACCTGGTCATCACGCACGCCACCAGCACCTACCCCTGTGACCCCAATGAACTAAACCTGCGCATGATCGAGACCCTGCACAAGACCTTCGACTGTCCCATCGGCTACTCCGGGCACGAGGTCGGGCTGGTCACGTCCGCGGTCGCAGTAGGCCTGGGTGCCTGCATGGTAGAACGCCACATCACCCTCGACCGCGCCCTGTGGGGCTCGGACCAGGCAGCCTCGGTGGAACCGGGCGGCTTCGAAAAACTGGTCAAGTACATCCGCGTCACCGAAATGGCAGTGGGCGACGGCGTGAAGAAGGTTTATGACAGCGAACTACCCTCCTTGAGAAAGCTGCGCCGGGTACAGGATTGAACTCGTTCGTCAAGCGCGTGAAAAAGGGACTTCACCAGCGCCGGGTGCATGCCAGCAGCAACCGCCGCTGGCAGCAATTAACGTCGGAGGTCAACCGCCAGCCGTTGGAGAAGAGCCAGCGCCCGGTGGTGCTGTTCAACGCCTCCACGCGCCTGCAGGCTACGAGCCAGAACGCAGCGTAATCCCTGCTGACCGCCCTCAGCCTGCGCAACCAGGGCGTGCCGGTGATCCAGTTCGCCTGCCGCGCCGGGCTCAGCCGCTGCGTGCTGGGCAGCAACCGCGAGGATTTTGACCAATTACCGCCCTGCCAGCGCTGCATGCGCCAGAGCGAGGCTGTTTTTAACAACCTGAACACGGTCTGGTTCGAGTATCGCGAAGACGCACAACTGAAGCATGCGATCTCAACCCTCCCGCTCGACGCATTACTGGCTTTTGAGTACCAGGGCAAACCAGTGGGTTTCTGGGCGGTAAATTCGCTCAGGTGGGTGCTGCGCAAACACCACCTGAATGATGATGCCCTGACACGCAGCTTCATGCAGTCCTTTATTCTCTCCGGCTGGAACGTGTATCAACAATTCACCGCACTGCTGCAGGAGCGTGATCCGCAGGCAGTGGTGCTGTTCAATGGCATGTTCTACCCGGAAGCGGCCGCGCGTTTCGCCTGCCTGGAACGCAACGTGCGCGTGATCACGCACGAGGTGGGGCTGCGCCCCTTCACTGCCTTC
>DAONEZ010000080.1:0-7211 GCA_035403345.1 Anaerolineaceae bacterium | reverse complement strand
GGAGCATGAGGATGGAAAATCTAGCGTTTGGGCTGAACGTGATCGGGCAGATCGCCGTGCCTGTCAAGGACATCGACCGCGCCATCTCTTTTTACAGGGACACCCTAGGGATGTCCTTCCTCTTCAAAGCCCCGCCCGGGTTGGGTTTCTTAGATTGCAGCGGCGTACGCCTGCTGTTGGATGCCGCGGTGGAGGGTCAGACGGAAATCCGCAGCTCGATTCTTTACTACAAGGTTGAGGACATCCAACAGGCCAGCCGTATCCTCAAAGAGCGGGGCGTGGTGTTTGAGAGCGAGCCGCAACTGGTGGCTGAAATGCCCGACCACGACCTGTGGATGGCCTTCTTCCGCGACCCCGACCGCAACCTGCTGGCGTTGATGTGCGAGGTACGCACCAAATTTGGTAGTGCATTTCACCACCCTGGAGGTACCTGATGCTCGAGATGCCCGTGCTCGAAACCGTCCGCCTGTTGATCCGCCCCTTCGTCATGCAGGATCTGGAGGCGGCGCACCGGCTTTTTGATATAGAACTGGATGCCTCCGAATTGGGTTCGGAGAAAATGACCACCCTGGAAGAACGTGCGGAGTGGTTGCAGTGGAGCTCCCGGAACCCCCGCCAATTGGCTTTACTCAACCAGCCGCCTTACGGCGACCGGGCCATTATCCTCAAATCCAACGGGGAGTTGATCGGTTCGTGCGGTCTGGTGCCGGCGCTCAATCGGTTTGAGCAAATCCCCTATTTTACGTCGTCGACCTCAGACCCGGGAATCGTATACAACACCCCCGAGATGGCTTTGTTCTACGCCATCTCACCGCGCTACTGGCGGCAGGGCTATGCCCTGGAATGTGCACAGGAACTGGTGCGGTATTGTTTTTCAGAGTTGAAGATCAAGCGCATTCTTGCGGAAACTGACTACACGAACGCCGGCTCCATGGCTGTGATGAAGCGTCTGGGGATGAAAATTGAGATCAATCCGTATCCAGAGCCGGCACATCTGCAGGTGGTGGGCGTGCTGGAGAATCCGGGAACTGGTCAGTGACCGGGTAATAAATCGCTCGTTCTTACACCCGGTAAGCCGCCAGCACGCGCTGGCGTGCCAGGGCGTGGTCAACGATGGGCGCCGGGTAAGTCTCACCCAATTTGAATCCGAGTGCCTGCGCAACCTCCACGGGCATCTCCCAGGGGGTGTGGATGTAGGCATCCGGTACCTTTACCAGCTCCGGCACCCACCGGCGCACGTAGGCTCCACGCGGGTCGAACTTTTTTCCCTGTAGCACCGGGTTGAACACGCGGAAGTAAGGCGCCGCATCGGTGCCCGTGCCGGCGGACCACTGCCAGCCGCCGTTGTTGGCAGCCGGGTCGCCGTCCACCAGGTGCTGCATGAAGAAGCGCTCCCCCCAGCGCCAGTCCACCAGCAGGTCCTTGGTCAGGAAGGAAGCCGTGATCATGCGCGCGCGGTTGTGCATCCAACCCGTGGCGGTCAGCTGGCGCATGGCGGCATCCACCACCGGGAACCCGGTGCGTCCCTCCGCCCAGGCCGAGAAATCCTCTTCATTATTAAGCCAGCGTACTCCGTTCAACTCCTGACGAAAGGCTCCCCGCCTGACCCGCGGGAAATGAAATAACACGTTGATATAGAATTCCCGCCAGATGAGCTCATTCAGCCAGGTCTCCGCTCCCTGGCGCGACCCGGGGTCGAGGGCGTTTGCCTCGGTTCTCCAGGTGGCATGCACTGCCTGGCGCGCGGAGAGCATACCGAAACGGAGGTAGGGTGATAGGCCGGATGTGCCCTCCAAATCCATGTAGTTACGATCCACGGCATAAGTCTGGATGCCTGCGGACAGGAACTCCTCCAAACGCCTGCAGGCAGCCTGCTCACCGGCTGTGAATGGGATCGATACCTCGGGTAGGTGTGGAATTTCCTCACCTGGAATCCCCGGCGGCGTGGAGAGTCTACCAGGGGCTGCCAGCGGGCTGGCGGGAGCGGACAGGTTTTTCCAGGCCTTGCTGAAGGGAGTGAAGACCGTGTAGGGCGAGCCATCCGCCTTGACCACCGCGCCGGGTGCGTGCAGCGTCAGCCCCGGCAGCAGGTGCAGGGGTAACTGGTTGGCAACCCGCGCGTCGCGACTGCGGGCGTAGGGCGAATGATCCGCCTCGGCATAAATCTCGCCTGCTCCGGTCTCCCCCATCAGCCTCATCAGTTCCTCTGCGGGCTCACCCCGCCGCAGTACCAGGTAGCTGCCGATCCGGTGCAGGTCTGCATCCAGGCTGCGCAGTCCGTCAAAAAGGAAAGCCTGGCGCTTCTCACCCGCATACTGCGAGCCCAGCAGGCGCGGATCCAGAATGAACAACGGGATGACCTGCCCGCCCTCCGCGCAAGCCGCGCTGAGCGCCTGGTTATCTGCCAGGCGCAGGTCACGGCGTACCCACCAGATTGAAATGGCCATGGTCACAACTCCACCAGCGGTAAATGATTGCATCACAAATATACTGTAAATTGTGCAATAATGTTTTTACTGATCAGGAAAAGGAGTTCTGATGAATCTATTTACCAGATGGATGAACCAGAAAACCCCTGCCGTTGTGCAGGTGATTGCCCTCTTTATTGCCGGCGGTCTATTCGTCGGTCTGATCCCCTGGCTGTTACTGGTGGTGCTCCCACGCCTGGATGCATCCTGGCGACTGCCGGCTCTCAGCTTCGGTCTCCTCAACTATATCCTCGGCGGACTGTTGGTACTGGTGGGCATGTTCTTCGCCTGGTGGTCCATCCTCAGCCAGGTTCTGAAAGCCCAGGGCACACCGCTGCCCATGCTGCCCACCCAATCGCTGTTGACCGGCGGACCTTTCAAATACTGCCGCAACCCGATGACCTTCGGCACTATCTGTGCCTACCTGGGGGTCGCCGTTATTGCAGGCTCACTTGCTTCAATCGGTTTCGTAGTGCTGTTCTTCGCGCTTCTGCTTCTCTACGTCAAACTCGTGGAAGAAAAAGAACTGGCACTGAGGTTTGGTCAGCCTTACCTGGATTACAAGCGGGTGACGCCCTTCCTGATCCCAGGAAATGGCCGGAAATGACAGGTTGAAATGACTTGCACCAGGCGCAGGTTGCTTTTATCCGCTTTTTGCATGGCTCTATTGGCAGTCACACTGGCTTGCAGCGTGACGGTTGACCTCTCCACCCCCACCCCCGCAGCCACCCCGCTCCCCACAGCCACCGGTACACCCACCCCGGACGATTCCACGCTGGCTTATTACCCCTCCAAAGCCAAGTTCCAGGTGTTCATCCTCAACCCGGTGCATACCTGCCTGGCTGGCAACGATTTCGCCAGCGGGAACGTGTGTTTCGGTGAGAAGTGCGGTGACTGCTCCTGTGAGTGGGATGACTTCGACCCGCCGGCTCCCATGCTGGGGATTCCTCCCGAACACATCAACGACGCGCATTACGCCGGTTTTGCCCACCGCATCTGCCTCGACGTTACTCTGGCACCGGAAGAAGTGGAAAAGATCAGGCGGGATATGCTCTTCGTGGCTGAAAAAGCCTATGAATGGACGGATGGCACACTGGAACTGCAAATGAGTTTTACGGAGCTGCCAGTGGACTATGCCGGCTTTGTAGCCCCGGAGTTCGTGTTTGGCCCCTTTGAGGTGGATGACGAATTGCTGAATCCGTACGTGGGCGTGGATACTGATTTCATTTACACGGTTTCAGGTGTACATGACCGAAAGCAAAACCTGAACCTGGCCTTTGCCTGCGGCGGGTCTTATGGCGAGATGAGCATCCACGGTGCCTCCTATTCCAACATCCAATATGGCGAAGCCTGTAACAGCGTGACCATCGACGGCGTCAGTGTGTACGAGCCACTCATCCATGAGTGGTACCACAACCTGGACTGGAGTCTCTATCACACCAACCTGGTCATGGATATATACGACCGCTTCTCACCCGATTGGGCCAACTGGAAACACGGGGAATGGCCGGCCTGCGGAACGGGCGGAGACCCCCTGGACTGGTTCCCATCTATCGATTTCTGTGAATGGGACCCGGATTGGATCGACTGTAATAACAACGCCTCAGCCGGCAGTTGCCTGCACGCCGGCGAAGTGGCCGGACAGATGTCATGGTACGAGCACGTGCTGCGCGAGCATTATCCGCGTACGATAAAATACGTGGGCAACTATTGCCGCGATGGACGAAAGGACGTGAGCGAGACCGGCGTGGATACCGGCTGGCCATGCCCTTGAAACAAGTCGGACCCCAAGAATGAGGAGCACCCCAAGATGAAACCTGGTGGATTTAGCAATACCGATGAATACATTGCTCTCTTCCCGCTGGAGACACAAGCTCTTCTGCAGGAAGTACGAGCGGCGATCAAATCCGCAGCCCCCGATGCACAGGAGAAGATCAGTTACCAGATGCCGGCCTTTTACCAGAAAGGCATCCTGGTCTATTTTGCCGCCTGGAAGACCCACATCGGTCTTTACCCGGCTTCCAGCGGGGTGGAACGCTTCAGGGAGGAACTGGCGGATTATGAATTCACCAAGGGCACCATCAAGTTCCCCAATGACAAGCCTTTGCCGCTGGACCTTATCAAACGCATCGTCAGGTTCCGGTTGGAAGAGAACGAACGTAAATCCAGGAAATGATGACCGGCCTGGATCATCATATGGATTTTAAGTAAATATTGACAGATTCCTATTATTTCAACTTGTTTTGCTCTATAATAAGTGTAAGTTTGTCTTCAAAAATAAACAGGGTAAAAGGAGAAAAAATGGGTATCTTTCAAAACATTCTTGAGAAGTTAGGCATCAAGAAAGAAGAACAACCGAAGGTTGTTATTCCTTCCACCAAGCCGAAGATCGAGATCCCTTCGACCAAACCCGGCGCCCCGGCGACTCACATCCCCGGAGAACATAAGACGGAAGTTGGCATGCCCCACACAGTGGTTGGCAACGTCATCCCCCAGACTGTAGTCCCCGCCCCGGTCGAGATCCCGGTCGTGGACGTGATGACCAAGCTGGAAAAGATGGCCAAGGCTAATCCGCAGGAACTCAACTGGAAGACCTCCATCGTTGACCTGCTTAAACTGCTCGGCATCGACAGCTCTTACGATGCCCGCAAGGAACTGGCTGTGGAACTGGGCTGCCCGGAAGAGAAAATGGGCGATTCCGCTCAGATGAACATGTGGCTGCACAAGACAGTCATCAAGAAAATTGCCGAGAACGGCGGCAATATTCCAAAGAGTATGCTCGACTAGTCATACTGGAAGAAGGCAAACTTATACCCGGGGCACACTGCTGCAGAATGCATCAATTGCCCTGAGTCCTTCGCAGCTAACGAATACGGAACGGGATGGGTGAATCGCTTGCCCTCCCGTTTTGTTTTTCTTATAATCAACCCGGAGGAAACCATGATCTCGATTGCTGATCTTCGTAAATTGCTTTCCATGGAACAGTCGATCCTTGAAGAGCAGACCCAGGGACTCACACAGGCGGACACGTTGCTGCAGCCGCAGCCGGGCGGCAATTGCATGAACTGGGTGCTCGCTCACCTGCTGGATAACCAGGTACTGATGCTGGAGACACTGGGCGGGGAATCTCCGGTTGATAAGTCCAAATTATCCCGCTACACGAGGGGCTCGCAACCCATAAAAGGAGAAGAAGCCGGTCTTCTCGACCTTAGTGAATTGCTGGAAAATCACGCCGAGGTGAATGACGCCCTGCTTTCGCGACTCGAGCAGCTCACAGAATCAGATTTTGAGCGTGAGATCACCGTTTGGGAAAAACAGGTCACCCTGGGATGGCGCGTTTTCTTCCTGCACTTCCACTACACTTTTCATATCGGTCAGTTAGAATTCCTGCGCAACCTGGCTGGAAGGACAGAGCAGGTCATCTAATGCCCGCGCTGGAATTCCTGATATTCGAGATACTGGCTTACCTGGTCTTCGCGGCTTGCGCCTGGCACGCAGCCCGCCAGGGCAGGATGCGCCTGCTCGAGCTGCTGGTCAGCCTGGTTTACGGCGTGTTCCTGGAGTGGATGACCATTCAGCAGGTGCATGCTTATTCGTACGGGCATTTCCTGGTCATGTTTGACGGCGCGCCGCTCTGCATTGGAGTGGGTTGGGCCATCATCATCTACAGTGCCATGGAGTTTGCCGATGCCATGCGCATGCCGGTTTCTGCGCGCCCCTTCCTGGCAGGCTTCCTGGCATTGAACATCGACGCCGGCATGGATGCGGTCGCCATCCGGCTTGGCTTCTGGAACTGGGTCATTCCGCTGGACATGCAGTGGTTCGGGGTGCCTTACGGCAATTTCTGGGCCTGGTTCATCGTGGTCACTTCCTTCAGCGGCTTCTTATATCTCTTCCGGTCACTGGGTTGGAATGTTTCCAAACGGATTCTGAAAAGGTGGGGCTACCCATTGATCTCGCTGTTTGGGTCCATCCTCGTGCTGGCGTTCAGCAACTGGTTCTTTGTGACCCTTTTCGGCAGGTCTGATTTCGGGAGTACCATGGCCTTTCTGGCATTACTCCTGGCTGGCGCCGTGGTTCTCTATCTTTCCAGGCCGGCCTTCGTGCCCTCCGCACGCATCAACTGGGTCAGCCTGGCGGTCCCGCTGGTGTTTCACACCTATTTCGTCCTGCTTGGGTTCATCAAGGGTTACTTCATCGCAATCCCGCTGCTGGCGGTGGTGGGCGTGCTCATGTGGGCAATCGGCATCGGTTTGCATCTTTATCCCTGGTACCTGGGTCGAACGTCCGCCAGGGAGATCAGCCATGAGTGAGGCCACAGCCTATTCCCAAGAGATCGAGCAGCAGCGCAAGCAGCGGGAAACGCGCTTGCTAGAGAAGCCAACCAACTGGTTCACCCTGGCAGGCCTCTTTCCGCTGAAACCCGGAGAAAACTCATTTGGAAAAGGGACCAACAATAGCATCGTTCTTGACCTGTTCCCGGCGGATGTATGTGGAAGGTTAATTCTGGAAGAGGACGGATGGGTTCTGGAACCCGGCGAGGATCTTCCAATACTGATCAATGGGCAGCCAGTCGCAGGGCGGGTAGTGGTCAGCGAGAACGTGGCCGGCCCTGACCTGCTGGAGGCAGGCAGGTTGACCATGTGCCTCATCAGGCGAGGCGGTGAGCCTTACCTGAGGGTATGGGACCGGGAATCCCCGCTGCTCAAGAATTTTCCGGGTCTGTCTTACTACCCGGTCGAC
>DAONEZ010000079.1:0-7214 GCA_035403345.1 Anaerolineaceae bacterium | reverse complement strand
CCGAGGAGACAGTCGCATGATTCAGCATGAGTCTCGCCTAAAAGTTGCCGATAACACCGGCGCGCGCGAATTGCTGGTCATCCATGTTACCGGTGGTTCCACCCGTAAATATGGTGGTGTTGGTGACATCGTTGTTGCCACTGTTAAATCCGCTGCGCCCCAGGGTTCGGTGAAAAAGAGTGACATTGTCAAGGCAGTGATCGTCCGCACAACCAAGGAATGGCGCCGTGAAGACGGTTCCTCCATCCGGTTTGACGACAACGCTGCGGTCATCCTGGACGTGGATGGTCAGAATCCAAAAGGTACACGCATCTTCGGACCTGTGGCACGCGAATTACGTGAAAAGGGTTTCATGAAGATCGTATCTCTGGCCCCGGAAGTGCTGTAAGCCGGAGATATAGGAGCGATAGATGAAAGTAAAGATTCGCAAGGGTGATTTAGTAGAAATCATTAGCGGGCCTGAGGATGACAAGGGCAAGCGCGGTGATGTGATCAAAGTACTGCCGGATGAGGCACGCGTGGTTGTGCAAGGTGTTAACATGCGCACCAAGCATCAGCGGCAGGTCCAATCTCAGGGTCGCACGGTCAATCCGGGCATCGTCCGTTTTGAAGCGCCTCTCAGCATCAGCAATGTTATGGTAGTCTGCAAGAAATGCAACAAGCCTACCCGAGTCAAGCTGGTCCGTGAAGGCGAGAAAGTAAAACGGGTCTGCAAGGAATGTGACGCGCTGATCGACGATTAAGCCGTTTGGGAGAGTGTTTGAATGAATGTATTAAAAGAGCGTTACTTAAAAGAGATCTCACCGGCCTTAATGAAATCATTGGGCTTGACCAATGTAATGCAAGTGCCCCGCATTAAGAAGGTGGTTCTCAACATCGGTTTGGGCGAGGCAATGGATAATCCCAAAGCCTTGGATGCGGCAGTGATCGACCTGACCGCCATCACCGGACAGAAACCGGTCATTACCAAGGCACGCAAGAGCATCGCGAACTTCAAGTTGCGCGAAGGCCGTTCCATTGGTACCGCCGTAACCCTGCGCGGTGACAAGATGTGGGCGTTCCTCGACCGGTTAATGAATATCGTACTCCCGAGAGTGCGTGATTTCCGCGGCGTTTCCGCCGAGTCCTTTGATGGACGTGGAAATTACACACTGGGTCTCAAGGAACAGATCATTTTCCCTGAGATCGAATATGACAAAGTGGACAAAGTGCGTGGCATGGAAATTACCATCGTGACCAGTGCACCATCTGATGATCAAGCTTTGGCTTTATTACAATTGCTTGGCATGCCCTTCAGGAAGGACTAGTATGGCTAAGAAATGCATGGAATTTCGTGAATTACGACGGAAGTATCCCATCCAAGTTCGCAACCGTTGCAAGCGCTGTGGCCGCCCGCGCGGTTACTTGCGTCGATTCGGTTTGTGCCGTATTTGTTTCCGTGAACTCGCGCTCGAAGGCGAGATCCCCGGCGTGACCAAATCATCCTGGTAAAGCCAGTTCGGAGGAAGAAACATGAGTGTTAATGATCCAATTGCAGATATGTTGACCCGTATCCGGAATGGCGTCATGGCCAGCCAGTCCGTGGTGGCCATGCCAAACTCCAAGATCAAGGCCGAAATTGCCAGGATCTTGAAAGAGGAAGGTTTCATTGAAGGATATGAAGTCGTTGAAGGCGAAAAACCCGGCATGATGGTCTTGCGCGTAAAGATCAAATATGTTGGAGAGCGCCGCCAGCGCACACCGGTAATCACCGGGCTGGAAAGAATCAGCCGCCCAGGACGCCGGGTATATACGCAGAAACAAGAAATCCCCTGGGTTTTAGCGGGGATGGGTATTGCGATCCTGTCCACCCCCAAGGGTGTGATGACCGGACAGCGGGCTCGCCAGTTGAACGTTGGCGGCGAGATCCTTTGCAAAGTCTGGTAACCCCTAAGGTGAAGGAGGATTAATAACGTGTCTCGTATAGGAAAATTGCCAATTACACTTCCAGAGAATGTGAATGTAACCATTAACGGCTCTGAAGTGACAGTTAAAGGACCGAAGGGCGAAATGAAGCGCACCTTCCTTCCGCAGATCGGTATCAACCTTGAAGAAGGCAAATTGCTGATCACCCGCAGCTCCGATGTTCCCGCCGTCCGTGCACTGCATGGGACGACCCGGGCATTGTTAGCCAACATGGTGAAGGGTGTTTCCACCGGTTTCACCACGGAGTTGGAAGTTGATGGCGTTGGTTATCGTGTTGAAATGGATGGCCCCAAGCTTGTTCTGTATGTCGGCTATTCTCACCCCTTTGTCATTGAGCCGCCGGCTGGTGTTTCTTTCGAAATCGAAGCCAAAACCCGCCTGGTGCGCATCTTAGGCGCTGACAATGAAGTGATCGGTCAGCTCGCTAATGACATTATCAAGATCCGACCGCCCGAACCTTACCTGGGCAAGGGCATCCGCTTCAAAGGTCAAAAGATTCGCCGCAAAGCTGGTAAAGCCGGCAAGGCCAAGAGCTAAGGCAGGTAGAGAATTATGGCAAATAATAATCGTAGTGAAGCAAGAATTCGCAGGCACAAGCGTGTTCGCAAGACCATCAGCGGCACCGCATCCTGCCCGCGCCTGGCTGTGTTCCGCAGCCTGGCCGAGATTTATGCCCAGGTGATCGATGATCACGCGGGTGTGACTCTCGCCTCCGCCTCAACCATCGACCACGAGTTGAAAGCCAAGTTGACCGGTTTGAAGAAGACCGAACAGGCTGCCCTGGTTGGTGAATTGGTGGCACAACGCGCCAAGAGCAAGGGAATCTCCCAGGTCGTGTTTGACCGTGGCGGTTTCCGCTTCAGCGGCCGTGTGAAGGCTCTGGCTGAATCAGCTCGCAAATCTGGCCTGGAATTTTAGGCCAAGAGAAAAGATAGAGGGCACTATTTATGGATAGAATGGATTTTCAACCCGTAGAAACGCAATACGACGAACGTGTGATCGAGATCGCCCGCGTAGCCAAAGTGGTCAAAGGTGGTCGCCGGTTCCAGTTCCGCGTAACGGTAGTGGTTGGCGATAATCACGGCAAGATCGGCATCGGCATTGGCAAGGCGAACGCTGTTCCGGATGCCATGCGCAAAGCAACTGAACGGGCCCACAAGAACTTTAAAACCTTCACACTGGCTGGAACCACCATCCCGCATGATGTCACCGTGAAGACTGCCGGAGCTGTGGTTTTGTTAAAGCCCGCCTCTCCCGGAACCGGCGTTATTGCAGCCGGTGGTGTGCGCGCCGTTCTCGAAGTTGTGGGTGTGCGTGATATTCTCACCAAGTCCCTGGGCAGCGCCAACGTTCTGAATGTGGTCAAAGCCACCTTTGATGCACTCGGCCAGCTCAAGTCACCCGAGACCGAGGCCGCCCGCCGTGGAAAACCGGTAAAGGATCTCATCCCTTACTGGGAACGGAGGAAGAATGGCTAAGAAAGAAACCGTAAAGAGCTTACGCATCACGCTCGTCAAGAGTGCGATCGGTTACTCTGTAAAACACAAAGCAACCATCCGGGCATTGGGGCTGCACCATATCAACGATACTGTTGAACACCTGGACACTCCTGTGGTGCGCGGCATGCTGCTGAAAGTTAATCATCTTGTAAAAGTGGAAGAGCAGGAATCATAATGAAACTACATGATCTCATGCCAAATGTAGGTGCCAAGAAAGTCGGAAAACGCAAAGGTCACGGTATTTCCGCTGGTCAGGGTAAAACCGCCGGTCGTGGTACCAAAGGTCAGGGTTCCCGTGCCGGTTCAGGTGGAAACCTGTACCGCCAGGGTGGTAACCTGCCTTTCTACCGCCGCTTACCGTTCATCCGTGGTGAAGGCTTCACCCCGCCCAACCAGGTGGAATACAACGAAGTCAATCTTGACCAGTTAACCAACTTCCAGGCTGGCAGCGAAGTGACCAGGGAAACCCTGGCCGAAGCCAAGTTGCTGCACAAATCCGGGAATCCCGTTGCCCTGTTAGGACGCGGTGAGGTGAGTGTGGCTTTAACTGTCAAAGTTCAACGTGTGAGCAAGTCCGCGCAGCAAAAAATTGAGGCAGCAGGTGGCAAGGTCGAGATCGTTGCCTGATGCAGACACGAAGGAGTAATTAGCAATGAAGCGATCCGCATGGCGCTATCTTTGGACATCGCAAGATATCCGCAAGAAGCTGTTAATTACACTCTTGCTGCTGGTAATTTACCGGCTGGCGGCAAACATCCCAGTCCCGGGAATCAACCGTGAAGTGATCCGCTCCATCTCTGAAATGGGTGGAGCCGGAGCTTCACTGTTTAACTTACTGGACCTGCTTTCGGGCGGTACCATCTCCAATTTTTCCATCCTGGCGATGGGCGTTTATCCTTACATCACCGCTCAAATTATCATCCAGTTGCTCGTCCCCATCATTCCAGCCCTTGACCGCCGGTTGAAAGATAATCCGCGCGAAGGCCGGAAATTGATGGAAAGATGGACCACCATGCTCACTATCCCGATGGCCATTCTCTCGGCAATCGGACAGGTGAACATCTTCAACTCAATGGTTACTGAACGAAACGTTCTGACCACGCCCTTCGGATTCACCGGGGAATCCCTGCTTCCCACTCTGACGCTTCTCTCCGCCATGGTAGCAGGCACGATGTTCGGCATCTGGTTGGGGCAATTGATCTCCGAGTTTGGTATTCCGAACCAGGGTCTTTCGCTCATAATCTTTGCCGGCATCATCTCCCGGATCCCAAGCAGCCTGTTAAACATCCTCCGGGATGAGCAAAACGGCTGGTGGATCCTGTTGGTCATCCTCGTCATCCTGGCACTCACGATCTTCTCGATCGTTTACGTGCAACAGGGACGGCGAAATGTGCCCGTCCTGTTCCCCGGACGACGCGTGGGTAACCGTATGTCCATGCCTGTAAGGAGCAACCTGCCCCTTATGGTCAACATGGCAGGCATGATCCCCTTGATCTTCGCCCAGACATTCCTGTCGTTCCCGGCCTTGATCGCCAGCTACTTTATCGGCAACAAGACCTCCGGGTTCTGGTACTCCATCTATACAACTTTTGGTGGCAATGGCTGGGTTTATCCGGTCTTGTTCTTCGTGCTGGTTGTGGCCTTTACATTCTTCTACACTGATGTGTTATTCACCCAGCAGAACTACGGTGACACACTCAAGAGACAGGGCGCGCAGATCCCCGGTGTTGTGCGGGGTGCCCCCACCCAAAAGTACCTCACCAAAGTGCAACGCCGCATTACCTTCCCGGGTGCTTTCTTCCTCGGACTGGTTGCAGTGCTCCCGTACATCATCAGCGCCCTCATTCCCATCGCAAAGAACGCAGCCTTCATCGTATCTGCGGCTGGTTTGCTGATCGTTGTGGGTGTTGTCCGTGATACCTTCACCATCATCGAAACCGAACTTAAAGTTCACGGTTACGACGAAAGCCTGATCAAGGGATAAGCATGGCAACGTACATCGTTCTTCTTGGACCTCCTGGAGCCGGCAAGGGCACACAAGCGCAGATCATCGCTGAGAAGTATGACCTCGTGCATGTTTCGTCTGGTGACCTGTTCCGTGAGAACATCAAGAATGAGACTGAGTTAGGCAAGTTGGCTCAAACATACATCACGCGCGGTGAACTTGTCCCGGATGATGTGACCATTGGAATGGTACGTGACCGGTTATCCCGGCCTGATTGTGCCAATGGCGCGCTTCTGGACGGGTTCCCGCGCACTCCTGCCCAGGCGGAAGCCCTGGCAGTGATGCTTAAGGAATTCAATGGCGCGGTCAACCTGGTTCCTTATATCTCGGTTGCCCCTGAGATCCTCATCGAGCGCTTGAGCGGACGTTGGACCTGCCGCCTGAACGGTCACGTGTTCCATGAAAAGTTCAACCCACCGCAAACAAGCGGTTCGTGCGACTTTGACGGCTCGGAACTGTATCAGCGTGATGATGATAAGAAGGAAACAGTGGAACGGCGAATTAAGGTGTACCAGGAGCAAACTGCTCCATTGATCGAGTACTACAGCAAGCATGGACTGTTGGCTGAGTTGGACGGCACCAGGTCGATCGACGCAGTGACAGCGGACATGATTGCCGCAATCGAGAAAGCAAAATAATGTCGTGGGATCGCCAGATATCGATAAAAACCCCTCAAGAAATTGAGGTCATGCGTGAGGCTGGCAGGATTAACGCAGAAGCGTTGGCAGCCGCCCGGTCCATCATCAAGCCGGGGATCACCACTGCCGATCTCGATGCGGCAGCAGAAGAAGTGCTAAAGAAATACGGTTGTTATAGTCCTTTTAAAAACTACCCGGGACCATACCCATACCCTGCGAGCACCAACGTAAGTGTAAATTACGAAATGGTGCATGGCATCCCCGGGAAGCGCAAGCTAAAAGAAGGTGATATCGTCTCGGTGGATTGCGGGACGGTGTTCGAGGGTTTTGTCGGCGATGCTGCGTTCACGGAGTGTGTTGGTGAAGTTACTGACCAGGCACGTAAGCTGGTGGAAACCACCGAAGGCGCTTTGTTTGCCGGGATCGCAAAAATGGTGGCAGGAAATCACCTTGGTGATGTGTCCTACGCCATACAAAATTATGCAGAAAGCCGCGGCTTTTACGTCACCCGTGAGTACACCGGGCACGGAGTTGGCAGGGCCATGCACGAAGGTCCGCAAGCTCCAAACTACGGTACAGTGGGAAAAGGGCTGCTGCTTCGTCCGGGAATGACCATTGCCCTGGAACCCATGTTACTGGTCGGGACACCCTACACCAGGGTCTTGCCTGATCAGTGGACAGTTTCATCGGCAGATGGCTCCCTGACAGCGCACTTTGAACATAGTGTGGCAATAACCGAGAATGGACCCCTGATCCTGACTACGCAGGGAGACGGGTTTGTTCTGGACGGAAAATGGAAGTAGTAGTAAAATTGAAAATTCGGATTAAAAGCAGTATCAAGGAGTTCGAGAAATGAAAGTGTCAACATCTATTCGAAAGCGTTGCTCAAAGTGCAAGATTGTAAAACGCAGCGGCATTTTGTTTGTCATCTGCGAAAACCCAAAGCATAAACAGCGACAGGGGTAAGGACAAATGGCGAGAATTGAAGGCGTTGATTTACCAAGAAACAAACGTATCGAAGTAGGTTTAACCTACATTTTTGGCATTGGACCCACCCGTGCAAACCAGATCCTGAAATCCACCCAGGTAAATCCTGATATCCGTGTG
>DAONEZ010000078.1:0-7221 GCA_035403345.1 Anaerolineaceae bacterium | reverse complement strand
TTAATCGCGCAGGGCGCGGCCGGTCAATTGCAGAAAAACGGCTTCGAGGTTGGGCTCGCGGATATCAATGGAGTGGATCTTAATGCCGTGCTCGTTGGCGCGCGTAATGACCGGGGTGATGAGGTCCTCGGCAGCGGCGGTGACCACCGAAATCTCGTGGTCCGTGACGTTGGCCTGGGCCACGCCTTCCATGCCATTCAGAAGGTCGAGGAGAGATTGCGGGTCCTCATCCACACCCACATGCAGCACCAGGGTATCCATCTCCCCCACCTGCCGGGTGAGCTCGGCCTGGGTGCCGATGGCGATGAGGTCGCCGTGGTCGATGATGGCCACGCGGTCAGCCAGTTCCTGGGCTTCCTCTATGTAATGGGTGGTGTATAGCACGGTCATGCCCTGGCGGTTGAGCTCCTTGACCGCGTCGAGGATGGCGCGGCGCGACTGGGGGTCGATGCCCACCGTGGGTTCGTCCATGAAGAGAATGCGCGGTTTGTGCAGCAGCCCCACGCCAATGTTCACGCGGCGTTTCATGCCGCCGGAATAGGTCTTGATGCGTTGTTTAGCGCGGTCTTTCAGACCGATCTGATCGAGCACTTCATCGATGCGGGCGTTCAATTCGCTGCCGGAGAGACCGTACATCTGACCCCAGAAACGGAGGTTCTCCATCGCGGTGAGGTCATCGTAAAGGGCCAGTTCCTGCGGCACCACGCCGATGCAGTGCCGGGCGGCCATGGGCTCGCGGCTGACCGAGTGTCCGCAGAGGATTGCGTCACCGCTGGTGGGGGCGTAGAGGGTGGAGAGGACGGAGATGGTGGTGGTCTTGCCGGCGCCGTTGGGACCCAGCAGGCTGAAGATCTCGCCCTCCTGGATGTTGAAACTGATGCCTTTCACGGCGGTCAGGTCACCGTATTTTTTGACCAGGTTATGAACTTCGAGGATGGGGGGCATGCGCACCTCCTTAACAAAAGGTATTTCCATTATACGGAAAAAAGAGGCAACTCGAACAGGAAAGTTATCATTGAGAGCTTTTCTGAGTCCGCGAGAGAGGGCAATGATGGGGTCTTTATCCTTCGGAAGGTATGGTCCAATGTGCAGGAGGGAAACCTTCGGAAGGTTTTGTTTATCCTCCCGAAGGTTAGGACGTCCTCCGAAGGCACCGGGGCTTCAACCTTCGGAAGGTATGAAGCAACCTTCCGAAGGTTTGCCATCGGGGGGGATTCGTTTTCGTTTTTAAAATGGGATCGAAGAAATAACGATTCGAAAATGTTAATGGGACCCCATTCGCTTCGCTCACACCGCTCTCTCCGTTCGAGTGTGCAAACACCGCAGGGGCGCCAAATTCGCGCGAATCCAGAATCAGAAAGGCCAGGCATTTCGTGATCTCAATTTCCTTCTCGCAGAATCGGCGGGGAACGCAAACACAGCAACCTGGTATGTGCTTGAAGGGTTGGTCGGTGGGCTGATCGCTGAAAAGGGGATGCGTGGAGACAAGGTCGGGGGACAAGGTTTCTCCTGGGTGAGGGGTGGATAGGGAGATGAGGTTATTGCAAGATTATCAATTATAGAACAATATTTCTAAATTGTCAAGGGTTTTAGGAAATTTTAAGGTTGGATTTGGAAATTTTAAGAATCGGGATGTAATCAGTAACTAGGAAGAGCATGATCAGAGAAAAGAGAACAGAAAAACCAAAAGCTGAACATGAAATTCTCGAAAATCGGCGAAAAACACGAATATCTAATTAAAGAATATGGTGCGTTCAATAAACGAGCGCACCTTCACGCTTGTAAATTCCATATTGAGTTGGCGTTTATTCAACATTTTTGGGGATGGTTCAACTAATGTCAATATCAAGGAAAAGAAAAACGAACACCCTACCCGATTAGGCGGAGTGTTCGTTTAGTTAAGATGTTAGTAAATGGAGACTTTCCAAGGAGTAGACCACTTGCTCCAGTTACCGGCAGCATCTTGACATCTTACTCGCCAGTAAAAAGTCCCAGACTTCATAGTTGGAGGAGTAAAAGAAAGAGATGTTAGCTTTGATGAGGTGTAGATCACGGTTATAAATGTTATCGATTTGGAGTAAGAAAATTGATAATACTTTGCACCATTACTTGCTTTCCAGGTGAATTCTGGTGTGCCCGGGCTCTTGAAACCATTAGATGGACTGACCAGTTTGGGTGCAACTGGAGAGACAGTATCAATAGTTAGCGCCCGCGCCAACGTCCAAGCTCCATTTTCGTTAAGCACATTAATTGCACGAACTCGCCAATAATGTTTCCCATCTGGTAATGTTGTTGCGGTCAGACTAAGTAGACCAGAGGGAAGTACTTTGTCCTGCTCAACATTGAGATACTTATCAAGTATCTGGACTTGATATTTGAATCCATACGGCACTGCTTTCCATGAGAAAGTGGGCGTATTATCCCTGGTAAGAACTCCAGACTTAGGTGATACCAAAGTCGGAGCAACAGGAATGACAGGTTTGATTGTGATTTTCCGTTTATAGGACCAATTACTCCAATTACCGTGTTGATCACGAGCTTTGACATGCCAGAAATAAATACCGACTGCCTGAAGAGGAGGAGTAAAGTTAGAAATCGACATTTCTGTAGAAGTAAAGACAGGCGAGCTAAAATTATCGTCATTATCATATTGGAAGATATAGGCAACTGCAGATAATGGAGTAGTCCAAGAGTATGAAGGAGTTCCTCTATAAACTTTACCTGCGGTGGGTGTGAGCAATACTGGAGCTGCTGGTGGAGTGCTATCAAGCGTAAAAGAACGGACTACAGACCAAGCACCATAATTCCCAGCTAAATCGATCGCTCGAACTCTCCAAAAGTAATTATTGTCCGATAGAGTGCTTGAAGTATAGGTAAGTATTCCAGTTCCAAGAGAGATATCTTGAACTGTTGTAGAAAAATCTGAAAACAGACTAATTTGAATTTGAAAGTGATCGCTATCAGATACGAGATTCCATGAGAAGGTGGGCCATTTATCGATTAATGTTGATAGATCTGGTGGGGAGATCAACTCTGGAGCGACTGGAGGAGTGGTATCAATGGAAAACGATCTGATAGAAGACCATGCACCATTATTCCCAGCTAGATCGATCGCTCGAACTCGCCAATAATAGAGACTGTCATTCAGTAACGTAGCCGTATAGCTCGCCACACTGGGAGCGAGAATGATATCTTGAACAGTTGTTGCAAATGAAGAGGATAAGCTAATCTGGAATTGAAAATGGTCGCTATCCACAACCGTGCCCCAAGAGAAATCAGGAGTACTGTCAGTCAGTAGTGATGAATCTATTGGAGATATCAATAAAGGAGCAACTGGTGGACTTGTGTCAATCGTAAGAGTACGAATGGTAGACCAATCGCTATAATTTCCGGCTAGGTCGAAGGCTCGGACACGCCAGTAATAGAGATTGTCACTTAAAATAGTTGCTGTATATGTCAATATGCCTGAAGAGAGAGTGGCATCCTGAACTGTACTAGTGAAATCGGAAATAAGGCTGATCTGTATTTGAAAATGATCACTACCGATAGCTGTAACCCAGGAGAAATCTGGTGTGTTGTCAGTGCTGAGAGAAGCATCATTTGGGGAATTTAAAGTCGGAACCGGAGGAGGCGTTGTGTCTATCGTAAAGGACCAGAACGTAGCGTCACTACCGTTTGCATACGTGGCTCCAAAGTTATTGATTGATTTGGCTTGCCAAAAGTATGTTGTATTTGGAGAAAGCCCGATAAGATTAACACTTGTGTTTGTGCCGTTATCAAACCAGGTATTACATGTATTGTCATTCGTAGTATCTACACAATATTGATAGGAAGTTGCGCCACTGCTGACTTCCCAACTCAATGTTTGGTCGAGCAATTTACTTGTAAAACCATTAACTGGTAAAGATTTGCTAAATTCGTCAGGTAAAAAACCATATATTTCTGCACTAGAAAGAGAAGGGAAACCTCCAGTAACCAATACTTGGCCGTTGGAGAGCAGTGTAGAGGTATGATGATAACGTTGGGAGTGCGTCGAACCAGTAGTAGTCCATATACCTGTGGTGGGGTCATATAATTCAGCGCTTGTAATATCGTTATCACTGCAAGCAGTTGTCTTACAACCTCCGACTACTAACACTCTATCGTTAGGAAGAAGTATTGCAGTATGTAAGGCTCGACCTACGTTCATAGATCCTGTTGAGCCCCATGTTCCTAAGATCGGATCATACAATTCCGAACTTTTCCATGCGTCATACGATCCACCTGTAACTAATACTTTTCCATTGGATAGAAGAGAAGCAGTATGTTCAATGCGGGCATTTTCCAATGTGCCGGTTACAGTCCAGGTTCCTGTATCAGGGTCATAAAGTTCAGCGGTAGAATTAACTGAGGATACAGAACCATTTCCCCCAACAACAAGTACTTTACCATTATTTAAAAGAGTGGCGGTATGTTCTTGTCTACCAAAGTTCAACGATCCTGTAATAGTCCATATTCCTAAGAGAGGGTCATACAATTCTGCACTTGATAGTAGACCTCCTCCTTGACCACCAGCAACAAGTACTCTTCCATCTTGTAAAAGGGTTGCAGTATGAAAATACCTGAAATTATTCATTGCGCCAGTTATCGTCCACATACCAGTGGATGGATCGAATAATTCTGCACTTCTCAACTGATCTCCGTTTGCAGCAAAACCACCTGCTACAAGCACTTTCCCAGTAGAGAGTAGTATAGCGACATGAGAGGAACGTCCAATATTCATCGACCCAGTTGATGTCCAGATTCCTGTTGCAGGGTTAAACAATTCTGAATTAGCTAGACCCAGTACTCCCCCCGTAATGAGTACTCTACCATCTGATAATGATGTGGCAGTGTGATAATATCGCCCATAATTCATAGAATTAATTGTTATCCAATTACCGCTTGATGCTGAAACTGGCACAAGAATATGAAATAAATATACAAATGTGAACAATATGGCGATCAACAAGAAAACAAAGTGTTTTCTTCTTTGTGAAGGCTGGTTAATGGTCAATTTCCTCCTGATAGTGAATATTGGTTCTGAAATCCTATAGTATTATTTTTTCAATATTTGTTTTTCCCTTAAGAGAATATCTTAGAAACATCCTAAGAATAATTATACGAACCAACACATACTGTTCCATATAAAAACCAACCAAAAACCAGTATGATTCCTGCTCCACGCCTTTCCACTCTCTGTCAAATATTCCCTCTTGTGGTACTCAAGTATATAGATATTGTATATCAAATCAAAAAGTCGAGTTTATACGCGGTAAAGCCTTGGCAGTATTGTCGAGCCGGCGTACACAACCTGCACAAATCGTACATCCTGCCCTATGAGTTATCCATTTTAGTTATAATAAGTCAGACTCTCCTGCCACAGCGGGAGAAGGCTTTGCATTTCATACTTCTGTTCCTGGAAGAGGTTGCGGATTGACTCCTGCTTTTCCTTATCCTTCCATATGCGTTTTCTGCGGCTCAGCGGATGGGCTCTCCGTTACCTATACCTATGCCGCTTACCGCATAGGCGAGCTGCTTGCGGAGCGCGGCATCCGGCTGGTGTACGGCGCGGGGCGCACGGGCATGATGGGGGCACTGGCGCAGGGGGCGCTGGCGCAGGGGGCGCTGGCGGGTGGCGGCGAGGTGATCGGCGTGGTGCCCAGGGGACTGGAAAGCCCGCAGCTCATCTACACCAGCGGGCTCACCCGGCTGGAGATCGTGGAGGACATCCAGGTGCGTAAGGCGCGCATGAACGAGCTGGGGGATGCGTTCATCGCCCTGCCGGGCGGCTACGGCACGTTGGACGAGATGTTCGAGGTGCTCACCTGGTCGCAGATCGGGCGGCACCGCAAGCCGGCAGCGTTCCTCAACACGGACGGCTACTTTGACCCGCTGCTGGAATGGATCCAGCGGGCTTACCGGGATCACTTCATCTATGAGGAACACCTGGATTTGTTCGTCAGTGATGACACGCCGGAAGGGCTGCTGGATAAGCTGGAACACTTTACCTTTCCGCAGAAGATCGAGCGCTGGCTGGTGCGGGAATGAGCCCGCGACTTCCACTAAAAGGAGCAAGACTTTGAAAAACATCCTGGTGACAGGCGGGGCAGGCTTCATTGGTACCAATTTCATCCTGGGCATGTTCAAGGCGAGCGGGTTTGAGAAGCTGGTGACCCTGGACCTGCTGACCTACGCGGGTAACATCGACAACCTGCGGGAACTTGAAGGCGACCCGCGCTACCGCTTCGAACAGGCGGATATCCGCGACCTGGAGGCCGTCAGCCGGGTGGTGGCGGAGCAGGAGATCGACACCATCGTGAACTTTGCCGCCGAGACGCACGTGGACCGCTCCATCCTGGGACCGATCCAGTTCCTGGAGACCAACATGGTGGGCACGGGCTGCCTGCTGGAGGCGGCGCGCAAGGCCTGGGC
The DNA here is from genome assembly GCA_035403345.1 of Anaerolineaceae bacterium. GTDB lineage: Bacteria > Chloroflexota > Anaerolineae > Anaerolineales > Anaerolineaceae > UBA6107. The sequence continues at coordinate 768 of DAONEZ010000078.1, read as the reverse complement.
GGGCAGGGGGGAAGACGAGGTGCGCTTCCATCATATCTCGACCGATGAAGTGTTCGGCAGCCTGGCGCCGGACGATCCGCCTTTCTCTGAGCGCACGGCTTATGCGCCCAACTCGCCCTATTCGGCCAGCAAAGCTGGCAGCGATCACCTGGTGCGGGCTTACCGCCACACCTACGGGCTGCCGGTGACCATCAGCAATTGCACCGATAACTACGGCCCCTACCAGTTCCCGGAAAAGCTCATCCCGCTGGTGATCCTCAACTGTCTCACCGGCAAGCCCATCCCGGTGTACGGCGACGGCAAACAGGTGCGCGACTGGCTGTACGTGGAGGACCACTGCGACGCCATCCGCGTCATATTGGAGCGCGGCAGGGTGGGCGAGACCTACCTGATTGGCGGCGACAACCAGCCCACCAACCTGGAGATCATCCGCAGCATCACGGATATTTTCGACGAGATCCGACCGGACTCGCCTTACAATCCGCATTTCAAGCTGGTGCAGTTCGTCAAGGACCGCCCGGGGCACGACCGGCGCTATGATATGGACATCTCACGCATTGAGCGCGAGTTGGGATGGTCGCCGAAAGTCTCGCTGCAGGAGGGGCTGCGCAAGACGGTGACCTGGTACCTGGAACATTTGGACTGGTTGGACTGCTTGAGCCAGAAACCGGAATTGAAGGACTGGATGGAAAAGAATTACAGCGGACGGAGGGTTGAAAAATGAGAGGCATCATCCTGGCTGGCGGGAGCGGCACGCGCCTGCACCCC
>DAONEZ010000077.1:547-7291 GCA_035403345.1 Anaerolineaceae bacterium | reverse complement strand
GGCCGGGAAAACGTTGGCGGGCCGCCGATAGGGTGGCAGTGATTTTGGTGGGGTGATGCGCATAGTCATTGACTATTGTAATCCCATTGACCTCACCGGCAATTTCAAAGCGGCGGCCGCTGCCTTTGTACGCAGACAGGGCTTTGGCTGCTTCTTCGATCGAGCAGCCTAATGAGTCCATCACCGCCAATACTCCCAGGGCATTGCGGACGTTGTGGTCACCCGGTACCTGCAAATCCACATGGACAAGGGGAGCTGTGATATTCTTCTTCAGAACATCAAAGCTTCGTCCGCCGTTGGCATTGACAACCAAGTTCACAGCCCGGTAATCGACTGGGGCGGATAATGCGAAGGTGACGGCACTGGCGTGCGCGGGCAGGGCGGTGAGCATCTCAGCGCTCGCGGGCTGGTCAATATCCGTTACCAGCAAACCGCCTGGTTGGAGCAAGCCGACAAATTGTCTAAAGGCTGCGTGGTATTCCGGGACGGTGGGGTAGCAATCCGGGTGATCATATTCCACGTTGGTGAGCAGGATGCAATCCGGTTGCAGACCCAGGAACATGCGGTCGTATTCATCCGCTTCAAGCACGAAGTACTGTCCGCTGCCCGCATGTGCGTTGGCTGCCAGATTCCTGGAAACCCCACCCAGGATGTAGCTGGGATCCATTTTTTGAGCGGTCATCGCCCAGGCCAGCATAGATGAAGTGGTGGTTTTACCGTGAGAACCGGCTACTGCCACCAGTTTCTTGTCTTTTGTAAGTTGGTTGAGGAAATCATAGCGTTTGAGCACAGGGATACCCGCTTCGCGGGCAGCCATTACCTCAACGTTGTCATCCGGGATGGCAGAAGAGCGGACTACGATATCGGCACCAGCGATATTGGCAGCCGCGTGACCTTCGTACACGGTCACACCCGCGGCACGCAGGTCAGCCGCCAGGGGTGACAGGCTGCGGTCAGAGCCGCTGACCACGTAGCCGCATTCCAGCAGCACGCGCGCTATGGCTGACATTCCTGCTCCACCGATTCCGATCAAGAACACATGCATCATTAGATAACCGCCACCAGAACAAATATGAAACACACTGCAACAGCAATGTAGATGAGAGGTGTCTGCATCAACCAGGCAGGTGGAAGCATGCTGATCCATTCCAGGGCCTTCTGACCGATAGCCGTGGAGGGATCGGGAGCGATGACGAATGGGAACGGGTAATGAGCGGCTGCCATGTAATACCACACGGTTCCGAAGAGCAAATAACCGTTGATCGCTCCGAATATGATGCCGAGCAGAGAATCGGAGAGCATGTTACGCAGCCAATGACCGATCTCTGCGAGCTTACCCATGCGCGGGGTTTGATACCCGACGATAACCATGATGATGAGGATGATCGAGCGCACCCAAAACACTGTCGTGGGGCTGGAATCCTTGATGATACTTTTGAAAAAGGGAATGTAGTTTTCCAATACGACCATGATGAAGAGAGCCAGGATGACACTGAAGGTGACCAGGATCTCCTTGGCCCAGCCGCGGATCGCTCCAACGATGGCGAACAGGATGATAAATATCCACATCATCACGTTAAGACTGATCATTGTTTCCTCACTTCTGAAGCGAGCGACACTAACAAATCCGCAATCTTCGCGGCAGCGTCCGGTTTAGACAGGGCAGCCATGCCGACCTTCATTGATTCGAGGCGTTCCCGGGAGGCGAGGATCTCGCTGACCAGGGGGAGGATGCGTGCGCTGAGATCACTATTTTCAACGATCAAACCCGCGCCGTGTTGAACCAGGTAGTCCGCGTTCACCTTTTGATAGCGCCAGGCGTATGGATAAGGCACCAGGATGGCAGGCAAGCCGAACAGCGGGAACTCGCCCAGGGTGGACGCACCAGCCCTGGAGATTGCCAGGTCTGCGGCGGAAAAAGCGTAGTTCATATCTTCCTGCAGGTACGCGAAGGGGCGATACCTGCGTTGAAGGTCGGGATTAAGGCTGGAGGCGGCTGCTTTGACAACCTCCCAATCCCCCTGGCCGGTCAGGTGGATGATCTGGGTTACCTGCAGGAGTTCAGGTAGGTGATCCAATCCAGCCGTATTGAGGGAATGTGCGCCTTTACTACCTCCAACGATGAGCAGTACGGGTAGGGTGGGGTCGAGTTGGAAATACTCTACCGCTTCACTGCGTTGCGTGCGTACCAGGCCTGCGCGGGTGGGATAGCCGGTGACCGCCAGGAGTTTTCGCGTCTTGAAATACATTTTTGATTCTTCAGCGGTCAAAGCGATCCCATCCGCCATTCCGGCGAGCACTTTCAGCGCCATGCCCGGTTCGATATCGGGGACATAGACGAGCCGTTTGAAATCGCGGGCGGCCAGTGCCATGGGAACAGCCAGGTAACCACCGGTGAAAAGCAGCACATCCGGTTTAAAATCGCGCAGGATGCGTCGGGCGGCCTGCCAGCCCCTGGCCAGCTTAACCAGGTTGCCGGGTAGCTTGAGCAGCCCTACACCATGCACTCCGGCAGCCGGAATGGTGGTGTAAGGGATGTGATAAGGGGCAACGAGTTGGGCTTCCATTCCGCCTTCTCCTCCTACCCAGAGAACATCACTGGTGCTCTTAGCGACCGCTTGCTGAACGGACAGGGCCGGATACACTCCGCCCCCTGTTCCGCCTGCGCAAATCAACAACCGCATGGGTGCTGCTCCTTTCTGAGGTTGCAGGATCCAACCTGGATTGACGGGCGATGCCCATTAAAATACCGATACCGGCAAACGTGGTTACAAGGCTGGAGCCGCCTGAACTGATCAAGGGCAGCGCGTTGCCTGCGAAGGGTAACAGGTTGACCAAAACGCCGGTGTTGATGGCGGCTTCCAGGAAGATCCACAGGGAGATCCCGGAGGCCAGCCATTTTCCAAGGTCGTCACGGGCACGGCTGGCGATCTTCATGCCGCGCCAGAGAAGTGCTACGTAGAGGGCTAAAATGACAAATGCGCCCAGCAGCCCGGTCTCCTCGGCGATGACAGAGAAGATGGAATCCGTGACAGCCACCGGCAGGCCAATGAACTTGGTGGTGGAACGTCCAATGCCCACACCAAAAATGCCGCCATTGATGATGGCTTCCAGTGACCACTTCACGTGGTCCGAGGCGTTCTTGGGATCCTGCAAACCACCCCAGTAATCTGAAAGGCGGGTGGAGGCGGTATCGCTGATCTTCACCACGAGCAGCCCCAACAACCCGGTCACCAGCACAACAATGAGGATCTGGTGCAGCTTGCCGCCGGCGATAAAGAAGAGCATGCCTCCCAACACAATGATGGTCGCCGCAGCGGAAATATCGGGCTGGGCCAGGATCAAGCCAGCCGTGATGCCCACGATGCCCATCAACGGGATAATGCCAAAGGTCCAGCGGTCCAACGTATTGCGCTTACTGTAAAGCCAGAAGCTCAGATAAATGATGATGCCCAACTTGGCAAATTCGGAGGGCTGGATGGAACCGGATAGCAGCCCGCGCCTGGCTCCCAATTCGGTAGCCTGTCCGAACAGGAGAACCAACAGGCACAGGACGACGATACCCAGCATGCCCCACACAACGAATTTCTTGTAGAGACGATAATCGATGAAGGTGATCAGTCCTGCGCCAACGATGGAGACGATACCGATGCCCAACTGGCGCAAGACGGTTTTGTATTCCGAGTCGCCTCGACCGACGGCGTACTGCCAACTGGCTGAGTACACCATCAACAACCCGATGGCAAACAGGGTTATTACGATGACTGCCAGGGGCAGGTCAAAATTCTCGAAGAACTTGAGCTTCTTCGCACCCGTGCGTTTCACAGGCGAGGTGGCAGTGGAATTTATCATAGGTCGTTCACCCATTTATGGAAGAATTCTCCGCGCTCCTCAAAATCTTTGAAGGCATCGTAGCTGGTGCATCCCGGAGAGAGCAGCACGACATCCCCATCTTTCGCCAGGGTTCGCGCCTGCTCCAGGGCATCCTGCAGCGTTTCGCAGACGCTGACTGATGACAGGCGGTCCGCTGGTTGTGGATTGCCGATCGCTTCAGCGATCTTCTGCCGGGCTTCACCAAAAAGGACGACATGTTCAACGCGGGAATGCACCACCCGGGCGAGGTCCTGCCAGGGGAGGTTCTTGTCGCGTCCGCCCAGCAGGAGGACAACGGGCTCGGAGAAAGATCTCAAGTCCGCCAGTGTTCTCTCAGGGGCAGTGGCGATGGAGTCGTTGATCCAGGTGACCCCATTCACCACACGCACGGTTTCGAAGCGGTGGCTGACGCCGGTAAAACCTGTCACGCCGGCTTCCATAGCAGCAGGAGTCAATCCGATGGCGGTCGCGAGGGCGCAAGCAGCCATAACGTTCATCAAATTGTGCTCACCGCGCAACTGGATGAGCGAAGTGTCGAGCAGCGGCGTGACAATATTGTTTCGACTTAGCATCACCTGCCCTTGCTCGAAATAGACCGCGGGGGCTGGTCCATTCGGTTTGTGCATGCCAAAACTTACCAGGCTACCGCTCACTAACTTGCGCAGGTTCCAGGATTCAGCATCATCACGGTTCAGGATGGCGATGTCGGATCTTCCTTGATGAAGCAGGATGTTCGCCTTGGCATTGATGTAGGCTTCCATGGTGCCGTGCCGATCGAGGTGATTAGGAGTGATGTTCAACACTGCGGCGATATGCGGGCTGACGTTCATCAGGTCCAATTGAAAGCTGGAGAGTTCGAGGATGACCAGGTCCTGAGGATCGATCTCATCAACGAGTTCGATGAGCGGATTACCGATATTACCACCAACATGTACGGTGCTCGGAGCTTTGATTCCGGCAGCAGCCATGCGGCCGATGAGCGTGGTGGTAGTGGTCTTACCTGCCGAGCCGGTGATACCCACCACCGGGGCTTTGACCGCCTGCATGAACACGGCCGAGTCATTGGTCACCGTGATGCCCAGCTTTTGGGCTTCGGTGATGATGGGCAGGGTGAGCGGCACTCCACCGGAGACGCAAATAAGATCGGTTCCCTCCAGCAAGGTCAACGGATGCCCGCCGGTTACCCAATTCACAGGGTAATCCGCCATGGCTTGAATGCTGCCCTGGAGTTGCTCAGTAGTCTGCCTGTCAGAAATTGTGACGAACGCGCCTTTTCTTGAGAAATAGCGTGCCTGGGCCAGACCCTGGCGGGCTGCTCCTAAAACGACGACACGTAATTTCTCGAAATTGGCACTCATTCCATTACCTCATCACAATGGCGATGCCAAGTATGGCAGCCAGAAGGCTGATCAACCAGAAACGCTGCACGACCTGCGTTTCAGACCAACCGGAAAGCTCAAAATGGTGGTGCAGGGGGGCCATTTTGAAAAGGCGCTTGCCTTTGGTCATTTTGAAATAGCCGACCTGCAAGATATCGCTGAAGGCGTTGCTTACCGGGATGATGGCGATCAAGGGTAAAAGCAGCCATTGACCGGTCATGAGAGATACCACGCCGAGCACTGCTCCCAGTGAAAGCGCGCCGGTATCACCCATGAAGAGCATGGCAGGATGGACGTTGAACCACAGGAAGCCGAACAATGCGCCAACGATCGTGAAACAAAAACGGGCTACAAAAATGTTGCCCTGCATGATGGCGATTGCGCCGTAGGCTGCAAAAGCGGTGGCACTGATAAGGCCTGCCAGTCCGTCCAATCCATCCGTCAGGTTGACCGCGTTGGACATGGCCACGATGATAAAGGTGGCAATGGGGATATACCACATGCCCAGGTCAATGATTGTATTCAGCCCCGGCCAATAAAGCTGCGGAACTTTGAGGACGTTCTTCAATACATAGGCAGTAATGACTGCCAGGACGATCTGCATGAGGAATTTCGTTCGGGCGCGCATGCCCAAACCCTTGCGGGGTCCGCGGATGCCTTCCCAGTCGTCGATGCCGCCCAATAGCCCGAAGGCGATCATGACTGCCAGGGGCAGCAGAACCGACCGTCCGAGCAGGTTCAAGCCCAGGATCGATACGGCATTCAACAGGATGGTAACCAGTGCTACCGAACCGATAATGATGACACCACCCATGGTGGGAGTGCCCATTTTGGTCACATGGCTGTCAGGACCCTCAACGCGGATCATCTTTCCGAGCCGGAAATGACGGAGGATGCGGATGAGAGGTTCTCCCCAAATCACAGCCAGGATGAACCCGAGTCCACTGAGCGCCAGTGCGAGTGAGGTCTCTTTCATTCTTCGATCTCCAATGCCTGCACGATTTTATCCATGCGCAGACCATGCGCTCCTTTGATCAGGACGACATCCCCCCGGGTCAGCGATGAATCGAGCAAGGATACCACGCTTTCAGAATCCTCCAAATTGACCACGGCTGAGGAAGACAATCCTGCCTGCAGGGCAGCGGTTGAGATCATTTTCGCGTTCTGCTGGTAAGTGATCAGCTGATCCGCTACTTCCGCCACCCGCACGCCAACTTTCTGGTGACCAATGGCTTCGTATTGTCCCAGCTCGTTCATCCCACCCAGCACAGCAATCTTGCGCCCGGGGAGTTCAGCCAGCAGGTTTAATGCCGCCAGCATGGATTCGGGTGAGGCATTGTAGGTATCATCCAGTAGCAAGGCACCCTGGCGGGTGTGGGCAACCAGCAGGCGCAACTGGCTGCTGGCTTGCTGCAGGCCGAGAACGATCTCACCCCATGAAAGCCCTTCCACCAGTGCTGCGGCCACTGCCCTTAGGATCGTGTGAACCGAG
>DAONEZ010000077.1:0-537 GCA_035403345.1 Anaerolineaceae bacterium | reverse complement strand
CCGTGAGATTCGATCTGGTCAGCCCACAGGTCAGCTTGAGGATTCAATCCGTAAAACAGGACGTTGGCGGTTGTTTTGGCTGCCATCGCTGCAACCAGGGGGTCATCCAGGTTGAGGATGGCAGTACCTTCGGGTGAGGCAGGTAGAGCCTGTACCAGCTCGCTCTTCCCCTGGGCAATGGCTTTCTGGGTTTTGGAGCGCGAGGCGTGCACCGTACCGATGTTGGTCACAATACCTACTTGCGGTTTCGCCATGTTGCACAGGAATTCAATGTCGCCCGGCTGATAGAAGCCCATTTCAAGCACGGCACATTGATGCGCCGGGCTGAGCTGCAGGAGGGTGAGCGGAAGCCCGATTTCATTGTTGTAATTTCCCTGGTTCTTCAGGGTGTGAAAGCGCTGTCCGAGCAGTTCACTGGTTAATTCCTTGGTGGTGGACTTGCCCACGCTGCCGGTGATGCCAATCACTTGCAAGTTGAATTTACTGCGCCAGAAGGCGGCTGCCTGTTGCAGGGCGACGATCGTGTTGTCAACCATG
>DAONEZ010000076.1:0-7300 GCA_035403345.1 Anaerolineaceae bacterium | reverse complement strand
CCTGTTTGAGTTCCGCTTCAGCGGGTTATGGCTCGTTCTGCTCATCCTGGTGGCTATGTTTACCCACACGATCGTGTACCAGAATGGCAACTCGCGGGCGGCTGTGGACTTCATGGCCACGGTCGGGTCCAGCGTGTACCTGGGCTGGCTGGGGAGTTATGCCATCTCTATCCGCAGCCTGCCCGATGGCTACCTCTGGCTGCTGCTCATCTTCCCGATCATCTCCTTCGCGGATGCCTGGGCGTATATTTTCGGCCGGCTATTCGGCAAGCACAAAATGATCCCCCTGGTCAGCCCCAAGAAATCCTGGGAGGGATACCTGGGCGGCGTGGTGATGGGCACGCTGGGCGGCTGGGGACTGGCCGCCCTGTGGCACATCAAGGCTGCCTCCATCCTGCCGGTTTTTGGACTGGTCATCGGATTTGTGATCTCCGCCCTGGCTCCCTTTGGCGACTTCGGTGAAAGTATGATCAAACGGCAGTTCAACGTCAAGGATTCCAGCCACTTGCTTCTGGATCACGGGGGTCTGTTGGACCGTATGGATTCATCACTTTGGGCAGCCCCAATCGGATTCTACTTGATTCTCATTTTGACAGGCGCCGGAATTTAGACAGTTCTCAGGAGGAAAACATGAATCGATCAGCTCCAACACGGAACCTTGCGCTTGACCTGGTGCGGGTGACCGAGTCTGCAGCGTTGTCTGCCGGCAGGTACATGGGACGCGGCGACAAGAACGCTGCCGATGGCGCAGCCGTGGAAGGCATGCGCCTGATGCTGAACACCATTGACATTGACGGGGTCATTGTCATAGGCGAAGGGGAAAAAGACAACGCGCCCATGCTTTACAACGGCGAGAAACTGGGTACCGGCAACGGCCCGGCCATGGATATTGCCGTAGACCCGATCGACGGTACGCGCCCCTTGGCACATGGATTGTGGAACTCGATCGCCACCGTGGCAATCGCACCGCGCGGCACTATGTTTGATCCCGGTCCTTTCCTCTACATGAACAAGATTGCTGTCGGACCACTCGGCAAGGGCAAGATGGATATTGACGCGCCAATCATCGAAAACCTGCGCAAACTTGCCAAAGCCAAAGGTGAAAAAGTGGAAGACCTGACCGTGGTCATCCTTGACCGGCCGCGCCACGCTGAATTGATTTCCGAGGTGCGCAAAACTGGCGCGCGCATTCGCCTGATCCCGGACGGTGATGTGGCTGGGGCGCTGATGACCGCCATGGAAAACACAGATATCGACATTCTGCTGGGTATCGGCGGTACCCCTGAAGGCGTGCTGGCGGCTGCCGGACTACGCTGCATGGGCGGCGAGATTATTGGCAAGCTCTACGCCCGGAATGCGGGAGAGCTGGAACGGGCACGTAAACTGGGAGTGGATTTTTCCAAACCCTTGTTTATGCAAGACCTCATCTCATCGGATGATGTCTTCTTTGCCGCCACCGGCATCACCTCAGGGGACCTTCTTGATGGCGTCTCCTATTTTAAGGATGGCGCGCGAACTGACAGCCTGGTGATGCGCGGGCTCACTGGCACCATTCGCCGCGTGATCGCCACCCACCGCCTGAACAAACTTGGGAAGATCAGCCAGATCCAATATTGAAGTTGCTAATTGCAAAAACAAGCGCCTGGTTTCAGGCGCTTGTTTGTTGTTCCGGTTTGTAGCGAATTACTTACTTGATCACGTAAGTCAGGTTGGCATCCACGGTTACGAGCAGTTGACCGGCGGATATGGGCACAGAAGCGCCACCACCTAATCCCTTGGCATCGTACATGGGTACGGTTACGTTGTTGGTGTACACATTGATCGACTGAAGATTGCCCAGTTTGACACCAGCAGCGGCGGCAATGCCTTCAGCTTCGGCTTTGGCTTTTTGAATAGCCAGGTCGCGTGCCTGCGCCAGTGCTGCGGTTTTATCCTGCACATCGAAGGAAATGCCATTGATGGTGTTCGCACCGGAGCGCACAACGGCATCCAGCAGATTGCCCAGTGTTGACAGGTTGCGCACGGTCACATATACAGTATTCTCAACCACGTAGTACTTGCGGCTGACCTGACCATCCGGACCATAATCGCTCATGGGGTACACATTGAAATTCGAGGTCTGGATATCCTTGGCTTCGACACCGAGCGCTTGCAAGGCTGCCGAGATCTCCCCGGCCTGGACGTTGTTCGCGGATAAAGCCGCCGATACCTCATTCGCATCCACGCGCACTCCGATGTTCACATAGGCTACATCAGGTACCAGGTAAACCTGGCCGGTACCGCTGGCTGAGAGCATGGGAAGATTCTGGTTCGTGCCTCCACCGGCATATGCGACAGGCGTATTGCCACAAGCAGTCATGGTTAACATCCCTATAACGAAGATACTGGCGATCAAAAGAAACTTTTTCATTATCTTACTCCTTATTAGTAAAGTCTACCAATATGACGTAAAACTTTTTTTTTTGTTCCAATAAAAAAGGAGTGGATTTCTCCGCTCCCGGACAATTAATCTTCCTCGGTGATCGAGAGATGACCCACGGCCACCTCGACATTCAAGAGCACCTGTCCGCTGCCTGAAACAGCATGCTGGTTGACGATCTGGTTTTCGGTCTTCAAATAGCCATCCGGCAATGAGACCCCGGATAGCCCGCCGGAGTAATTGACCCGCAGGTTACAGCCCCTGGGAATGTAAATGGACACATTTCCCACGGCGGCGTCCACGCTAGCCTGGAGGTCACCGTTACAGGGGAGATGCAACTCCAAATTACCAGCTGCCAGTTCGGCTGTCAGGGCATCTACCTGGGTCTCCCGTAAATCCATTTCAAGGTTTCCGGCTGCCAGTTGCACCTGCAGTTCGGCAGGAACTGTGGAGTTCAGTTGAATGACCCAGGGTGAAGAGGAACGGTAGATGGGCACGTAATTGCCATCCCCATCGGATATGCGGAAAGTTGCCTTGCCGCTGCCATCCTTTGTGAGCGCGGGTTCTGCCACTGCATTCGTTGGAATGTGAATAGAACCGCTCACCAGGTCCGCTGCGTCCGCCTCGCCGGACAGCCTGAGGTCACCGGCCTTTTGGTCCACGCGTACGATCACCGAAGTGATCCCGTTCAGTGGTTCAGAGAATGTGATCGTCTTCACCGCTTTCCCGCCGGGTAATGCCAGCGCTGCCCAGGCAATCACGAGCACAATCGCCACACCCGCCAGGATGCGCAGCAGGGTGTTGATGCCGGAGCGCTTATGACCAAACGCGATATCCAACCCGATGGCCACCAGTAATACCGGCCAAAACCGTATCAGCATACTGAATGCGTCCACGGGTAGATAATGCAGATTACCCAGCAGCAGGATGGAACCCAGGCCGAATAAGACCAGCGGGCCGACCCAGCCGTCGCGCTTGACCAGTCCATCCAATCCCATGATCATCAGCAGGATCGGCCAATACATCACAAAAATGTCCCAGGCGCTGCCCTTCAACATGCCCAGGTTCATGAGAAGCAGGAACACCCCGATGGTTACCAGGACGATCGGGAGGAAGAGACTGCGCGGTTTTCTCGGATTATCCATTCCCTTTGCCCTTTCTGATCCCCCAGACCAGCAGTGCCACACCCGCCAAAAGGATCATGACCGCCCACAACACGTTGTTATTGAGCCAACTCAACCAGGGCAGGTTCAACTGTTTGACAAAGAAATACAATCCGATCAGCACCAGGGTAATGCCAATGTAACGGATGGATTTCTGGTTGGGCTGCCGCACCGCATTCACGAACTCATCACCCATCTGTTCCACCTTGGCCTTGAACTTGCCCTCGCCGCCGGGTTGGCTTTCCGGGTAATAGTGGACACTGCCCGGTTCTTCCGGCAGGATCAGCCACAGCACCAGGTAGATAAGAGGCCCCACGCCGCCTAACAGGGTGAAAACGACAAAGAAAAGGCGCACCAGGACAACCTCAATGGAGAGGTACCTGGCCAGCCCGCCGCACACCCCGGCGAGCATTTTGTCTGTAGTGCTTCGATAAAGTTTATTTTCCATATTTACCTGCTTTAAGATTTCTTAACCAGTGAACGAACAACCAGGTAGGCGCCACCCAGGATGAAAGCCAGCGCCCAAATCCAGCCGAAGGCGGTGTTGAACAGCACTCCCGAACTGAGCAGGAAGATCAAGCCGATACCCAGGCAGATCCCTGCCGGGATCCACGGCCATTTTTCCTGTTTTCCCACCGGCATCAATCCGACCACGGCAAATGTAGCACCGATGCCTGTAAAGAGCACCGCCGGGATCAACAGACCATACTTGCCGGGGATCACCGTGATGATCGCCAGGGTAGCCAACACACCGGCAGGAATGATCGGCCACCAATGGTCAGTCTTGATTACGCGAATGAACAGGAAGGACAACGCCAGCATACCCAGGAAGATGGCTCCTCCAAAACGGTCTCCTACCACCGGCAGGTATTTTCCCACTGCAATGAGCATGCCAATTCCGACCAGGGTAAAGCCCGGGATGAGCGCCCACCACTTGTTATGGTCCTGGATGACGATGTAGAGGAAAACAGCACCGGCTGCAGCGAAGAGCAGGGCTACGAACAAGGCTGCCATGGGGAAGTTGAACAACTGCTGCACCAGGAAAAAAGCCCCGGCCAGGATCAGGAACACGCCGATAATTATGCGGGGATTACGGTCTTTCATTTTGTACCTCCATCAACCTTGCGGTTTCTGATCAGACCACGTAACGCCAGGAGCACGCCCGCAGCGATCAGTAGAACCGGCCAATAGTTACCCATGGATTTGAATGCGCCAAAGAAAGCGCCAAAGATAACGAACATCACCAGGCTGCCGCCAATCGTATCCAGTGCTGAACGCACGCTGTGTTTTTGCCGCGAACCGAGCAGCCAGGCCAGCAAAGTTCCTATACCGGCAAAGCCCGGGATGAGCGTCCACATATACGACCAACTGCCCCAGTTTCCAGTAGCATCCTGGAAATAGAGGATGCCGCCAATGCCGCCCACGATGGCCGCAGGGATGGACATGTCAGGCGCACCCGCCAGGGCTCCGATCACCAGCAACCCGCCTGCCACCAGGAACAGGATTACAGGCCAGGTGAAGTTGAGATTGACCAGGCTACGGAATTCCGGAACAGTATTGACCAGCACGAAATAAATGCCGACCAGTACGAGCAGTACCCCCAGGACCAATGTTGCCTTGCGATTATCTTTCATTTCAATCTCCTTAAATCAAAAATGCTTCTGATAAACCATATACGCACGAATCTGATGCAGGGTTGCATCTCTTGACAGATCCCGTTCCTCCGTTATAATTGGACAAGTTAACTCTTAATTACAGGACTGACTGAGATGAGCCATTTTTGCTTGTGTAAATCGCGGGGAAACCTCTAAACTCCGCTTGCCATTATCATTCCCTGAACGATCAACTCAACAAGCGGCATTGAATTTCCCCGCCTGCCATTCGGAACCCAATCGGGTAGACTGTTGAAGTTGATCGTTTTCATTTAATAATTATGGAGACCTCATGAAAATCGCGAATAATATCACTGAATTGGTGGGCAATACCCCGCTTGTACGCCTGAACCGACTGACTAAAGACAGCCAGGCTGAAGTGCTGGCAAAACTTGAATACTTCAATCCCTCCCATAGCGTGAAAGACCGCATCGGCGTGGCCATGATCGAAGCGGGTGAAAAAGCCGGCTTGATCAAGCAGGATACCATTCTAGTGGAGCCTACCAGCGGGAACACCGGCATCGCCCTGGCATTCGCCGCGGCAGCACGCGGCTACAAGCTCATCCTGGTGATGCCAGACACGATGAGCCGCGAAAGGCGCATGCTGCTTAAAGCCTATGGCGCGGAGCTGGTGCTCACCCCGGGCAGCGAGGGCATGCCCGGCGCTATCCGTAAAGCCGAAGAAATCACTGCCTCTGATCCGCGCTGCTATATGCCGCAGCAGTTCAAGAACCCGGCCAACCCCGAGGTGCACCGCCGTACTACCGCTGAGGAAATCTGGCGGGATACAGACGGCAGGGTGGATTTTGTGGTGGTCGGTGTGGGCACCGGCGGAACCATCACCGGAATTGGTGAAGTATTGAAAGCGCGCAAACCGGAAGTGAAAATGATCGCCGTGGAACCGGATGCCTCGCCAGTACTTTCCGGCGGGCAAAAAGGAGCTCACAAGATCCAGGGCATTGGCGCAGGTTTTGTTCCGGATGTGCTGAACACCGGAATTTATGATGAAGTGATCCGCGTCACAGACGAGAAAGCCTTCAAAACCGCGCGAGAGATGGCCACCCGGGAAGGATTGCTGGTTGGCATCTCCTCCGGAGCGGCGACCTGGGCAGCCCAAGAGGTGGCCGCCAGGCCGGAGAACAAAGGCAAGTTGATCGTGGTGATCATCCCGTCGTTTGGCGAACGCTACCTCAGCACTGCCTTGTACGCTGACCTGGCCGAGTAACTTCAGGACGAGGAGGAGTCATGACCCTGTACCGACATATTAGAGAAGACATCCGTTCCGTATTTGACCGCGATCCGGCAGCGCGTTCCACGTTGGAGCTGCTGTTGGCCTACCCGGGGCTGCATGCCGTCTGGGCGCATCGCAGCGAACACTGGTTGTGGGAGCACGGGTTCAAGCTACTGGCGCGCTGGCTTTCGCATGTCACGCGCTTCCTGACCGGCATCGAAATTCACCCGGGTGCCAGGATCGGCTCAAGTTTCTTCATCGACCACGGCATGGGCGTTGTGATCGGTGAAACTGCCGAGATCGGGAACAACGTCACACTCTACCACGGCGTCACCCTGGGCGGCACCAGCCTGGACAAAGGCAAACGTCACCCGACCATTGAAGATGAAGTAGTCATCGGGGCAGGAGCCAAGGTGTTGGGCAACATCACCATTGGAGCGCACAGCCGGGTTGGAGCGAACGCTGTAGTAGTCAGATCCGTTCCCCCCAACTCGGTTGTGGTGGGCATTCCCGGCCAGGTGGTCATGCGCAGCCATCCTTCAGGGGAGAAACCTGACCTGGAACACGGACAACTGCCTGATACCTTCGGAGAAGCCATTGCAGCGCTTCTCAAGCGTGTGGAGGTGCTGGAGAGCAAACATCACATCCACGTGGATAAAAAGACGGTTTACGTGGGCGAGAACGGCGCAAAGCACCCCCTGCTGGTCCAGTCCACACCCGAAGGCAACTGGCACGGCGAGGACTTTTCGATCTAAAAAAAGAGCTGCGATTTCGCAGCTCTATTCTTTCTTTTCAGGTTTCTCTCTCCAGCTGTCGCTGATCTTATTAGATGAAC
>DAONEZ010000075.1:0-7305 GCA_035403345.1 Anaerolineaceae bacterium | reverse complement strand
GAATAGCAGCAGTTAATTCCATGCGGTTGTTGGTGCTGTCGGCTTCACCGCCGGAAAGCTCCCTGAGTTTGCCATCACAAATAAGCAGCGCAGCCCAGCCGCCCGGCCCGGGGTTGGGATCGCAGCCACCGTCAGTATAGATGATGTAATCAGTGCTCACTACGGATAACGCTCCGAGAGTTCGGCAGCCAGGTCATCCATCTGTTTCAGGATCACCGGAATATCTTCTGCCTTTATGCCGGAATTAAATAGCTGCCAACCGGCGTCCTCAAGAATTGGTTTAATGACGATCCAATCCGCAACATTTGGTTCGCTCGAATAATTAGATAGTGAATCGACAAATCCAAACCATTGCGGAGCAAGTGCTGAAGAAGCGTGCAACAATGCCCCGGATTGTTTCCCTACCGGAAGCGTGCCAAATGTCACTCCCAGCCTGGCCTGCCGGGCAGGCTCTGACAACCAGCGGATGAACAACCAAGCTGCCAGATCGCTGGCAGCGTCCTTCTGCAGGATCCCATACGATAATCCGGTAACAGCGGTAACGGTCTTTCCAACTCCTGGATACGGCAGGATCTGCCATTCATCTTTTGACCCGGATCGGTTATTCGCAGCGAATTGGCTGGACATATCCTGAACCTGACCGCTATAAACCAGGGCTTTCCTTGTGGCGAAGTAGTCATATGGTTGGGCTGTTTTTCCAGTCCAGGCGCAAGAGTTTTCCTTGAGGTCCATCAGGAACTCGAACGCTGATGTTGCTTCAGGCGAGTTGAACTTAAATTTACCCTGCGACGCAAGATCAGCGTTGAAACTCATCATCCAGGCGTACATGGTGGATGAGTCATGACTGACCAGCAATCCGCCAAGCCCATCATTCGAGGTATCCTTATCCAGGCGCATCGATTGGTTTGCCGCGCATACCTGTGCCTGCAATTCTTCAGGTGTTTGAGGAACGGATTTAAAACCCAGCTCCTTTGCCCAGGTCGAGTTGTAGAACAGCACAGCTGCGGTTGCCTGCGCGGGAATCCCCAGGCGCTTGCTATCCACCAGGTTATCAGCCCAAAAGGTGGATTCAAAATCCTCAACCTGCTCACGGGTCATGGCATAACCGCTGGAATTGATGTACTTGTCCAGGTCTACCACGGCTGTGGACTTTTCATCCAAAGCACTTAGCAGGGCCACGGGAGCCACGATCACGTTGGCAGCATCCCCGTTCTGCAACCCAAGCCAGGCTTTCTGTTCCAGCTGCCCGGAAGAGCCGGCCGGGTCCATGATCACGAATACCCCCCACGGGTTATTTTGATTAAACTCATCCACCATGCGGAACAACTCAGCCTGGGTTGAACCCATCCAGGGGTGCATGAAATGGATCTGCAACCCTTCCAACTCAGCTGGGTTCGCTCCTAATGGTTCAGGCAGAAGGGTCGGCGTCGCTGCTGGCAGGATCGGCGTTGCACTTGGGAGGCGCACCGTAGTGGGAGTGGTGCGAGGCGGTTTTTGGGGCGTACAGGCTGCGAGTAACAATCCAAGCAGGATAACTACGGTCAAGATCCTGTGGAAAGATGAAGAGCGTGGGCTTCCAATTATGTTCATTAGTACCCTAGTTTACCTGATAATCATCCTGCTTTGGAGTGCTCAATCGAAATCAGTGGGCAGGGATGGATTGCGGTGATGCTCAAAGAACCGGGTAATTTCCTCGGGGGTCACCCGCCCCAGGGACAGTTCCGGAATTTCAGTCTCACGAAAAAATGTCGGTGACGATGTCTCCAGCGGACTGGCAACAGTCTCCCCAAGCAGGTCGCACAGGAAAAACAACTTGTAGATATGGAAGTAATAGTACGGGTGACCGTGCAGGTTACGGTCATACACAGCCAGCAGCTTCTTCGCCCGGGCGATTACTCCCGCTTCCTCCTGCAACTCCCTTTCCACCGCCAGCGAGGGAGGTTCATCGACGTCCACCCAACCGCCCGGCAGGGTCCAACGGCCGCCATCCATCAGCTCACGCACCAGCAGGATGCTGTCATTCTTGAACACCACCCCGCGGATATCCACCCGCGGCGTGGCATATCCCTCCTGGGCATCAAAGACTACCTTGATCTCCTCCCCCGCCATCCCGCATTCTTCAGCCGCCATTTCAGCCGCCAGGTCGCTCAATTCATGATAACGTTCCCTGTCAAACTCATTATCGGAATAGTGCAACCCGCTCTGAGAAAGAGCCTGGATCTTGCGGGACCATTTCAGCCATTTGGGTTCGTTCATTTTCATCCTGATTCAGATCGAATTGTTGTATAATATTGGCATAATTCTATACGAGTCACTCCAAAAGGAGTAGACCGGTAGCAACTGGTAGAGAAGGAGGTCCCGGCTGAAAGCCTCCGCAGTCATCCCGGTCGAAGTCGTTTGGTGGGAATGCCGAAGAAACCTGGTCCAGGCGTAGAACGGCACGGGTAAGCCCGTTAGCGCGCAATCCGGATGCTTGTCCGGAGGAGTGCACCAGTCGTTGGTGAATTGAGGTGGTACCGCGAGATTTCCTCTCGTCCTCATCGGATGAGAGGTTTTCATTTAATAAGGAGCGCAACATGGAAAGAGAACCGTTAGCCAAGACTTATGATTTTCACGCCACCGAGGAGAGGTTGTATACCTTCTGGGAGCAGAAAGGGTATTTTCAACCTGCCAATGACCCTCAGAAACCGGGGTTTGACCCTTCGGTCAAGACCTTTGTCATTTCCATCCCTCCCCCGAATGTGACCGGTGAACTGCACATCGGCCATGCCATGTTCGTTTCCATGGAAGACCTGATGATCCGCTACCACCGCATGAAAGGCTTTTCCACCCTGTGGGTGCCCGGCTCGGATCATGCCGGCATTGCCACCCAAATGCTGGTGGAGAAGTCGCTGGCGAAAGAAGGACTCCGGCGTGATGAACTTGGACGGGACGAGTTCCTTCGCCGCACCTGGGAATGGAAAGAAAAATATGGCAGCCGCATCACCAACCAAATCCGCCGCCTGGGAGCTTCCTGTGATTGGACACGGGAGCGCTTTACGCTGGATGCCGGCCTTTCCGCTGCTGTCCGCGAAGCCTTTGTAAGGTTGTACGAAAAGGGACTCATCTATCGCGGTCCGCGTATGATCAACTGGTCACCGGAGCTGCGCACAGCTGTTTCTGACCTGGAAGTCGAGTACAGTGAGGAAGCCGGTTTCCTGTATTATTTTAAATACGTCCTGGCAGATTCACCAGAAGAGTACATTCCGGTGGCTACCACACGTCCCGAAACCATCCTGGGAGACACTGCCGTGGCAGTGCACCCCGAAGACGAGCGCTATCAGAAATATGTCGGACGCGAGGTGCTGGTGCCCATGCTTGGGCGGCGCATCCCGGTCATCGCCGATGAGTACGTGACGCGCGAATTCGGCACGGGCGCGCTCAAGATCACCCCAGCCCACGACCCCAATGACTACACCATCGGTCAAAATCACCACCTGGATAGCATTTCGATCCTGGACACCACCGCCCACATCAACGAGAACGGCGGGCAGTACCGCGGGCTTGACCGGTTTGAATGCCGCAAGAAGATCTGGGAAGATATGCGCGAAGAAGGCCTGGTGATCAAGGAACAACCCTACACCATCAACGTTCCACGTTCTCAGCGCAGCGGCGAGATCGTTGAACCCATGATCTCTACGCAGTGGTTCATCAAAATCCAGCCGCTGGCCGAAAAAGCCCTGGCTGCGGTGAAAAACGGCGAGACGAAGATCGTGCCTGAGCGATTCACCAAGGTGTATTACAACTGGCTGGAAAACATCCGCGACTGGTGCATCAGCCGCCAATTGTGGTGGGGACACCGCATCCCGGTGTGGTACTGCGATGATTGCCATGAAATGACCGTAGCACGCACCGATCCAACCGAATGTGCCCATTGTCACTCCTCACACATCAGGCAGGAAGAGGACGTGCTGGATACCTGGTTCTCCTCCGGGTTGTGGCCGTTCTCCACTCTCGGCTGGCCTGAGCAAACCTCTGATCTGAAGTACTTCTACCCCACGGCTGTGCTGGAGACCGCGGCTGACATCCTCTTCTTCTGGGTGGCACGTATGATGATGTTCGGCATCGAGTTCACCGGCCAGGTCCCCTTCCACACCATCTACCTGCACGGGCTGATCCTGGATAAAAACGGCCAAAAAATGAGCAAGACCAAGGGGAATGTGGTTGATCCGTTGATCGTCATGAACGAGCTGGGCACCGACGCACTACGGTTCACCTTGCTGGTAGGTTCCACCCCGGGGCACGACACGAACCTGGATATCAAGAAGGTGGAGGGCAACCGCAATTTCGCCAATAAGATCTGGAACGCCTGCCGCTTTGTGATCAGCGCGCTCGATAACGCACCCACGAAGGCTGAGGCTGAACCTGAATGGACCCTGGCGGATTCATGGATCTGGGCCAGGCTGAAGACCCTTCTGCGCGATACCGAGCGTCTGTTCTCTTCCTACCAATATGGTGAGGCTGGCAGGCAGATCTATGAATTCTTCTGGGGTGATTTTGCCGACTGGTACCTGGAAATTGCCAAGGTGCAACTGGCAGAGGGCGGTGACCGCGCTTACTACACCGCTACCACGCTGGTGCGCGTGATGGATGCCTGCCTGCGCCTGCTGCATCCCTTCACCCCGTTCGTCACCGAAGAACTCTGGCAGCATCTTAAAGCCGCCGCTGGCGAGAAAGGATACAAGCCCTTCCTCTCCCGGCGTGCCTGGGAGGATGCCCTGATCGTGGCAGCCTGGCCTGAAGCCGGCTCACCCGAAGGATGGGAGGGTGAAGCCATCAACGAATTCTCGCTCATCCAGGATGCCGTGCGCGCCATACGCAACCTGCGCGCTGAGAAGAAGATCGATCCAAAGAAGAAACTGACCGCGCTCATCGCAGCCGGGTCGCGGATCGATATCCTGCGCGGGCAATGTGCAGTTCTGGCTTCACTGGCCAACCTTGATAAAGAGAAATCGAAACTAACACGCACGGCAAAAGGGGACACTTCCGCCTATGTCTCCATCGTGGTCAGCGGAATGGAGATCTTCCTGACCCTGTCCGATGCGACCGATGAGACCATGGACAAGGATCGATTGCTCAAAGACCTTGAAGAGGTAAACTCGCAGATCGAACGCCTTGAAAAGCTGCTTGGCAGTGATTTTGCGGTGCGGGCTCCGGCTGCGGTGGTAGAGAAAGAAAGAACAAAATTGAAAGATTACCTGGAAACACGCGAGAAATTACGCGCCCAGGTCCAGTAATCACTTTGACCGTGTTCATCGCCTGAACACGGTCTTTTTTTAATTCGGCATTTTCCCGAACAACCGCTTGAAAAAGCGATGGAAGGCATGCACAGAAGTGACAGGTTCAGAGAACATGAAGATACACTCACCACTGACAAACTTTAGCCCCAGTTCGCTACAACGCTGCTCCACTTCGGGTGAATCTGCTCCCTGCTGGATCCAGGCGTACTTGACTCCCAGGGCAGCGGTCTCCTCCAAAGCCTTCAAGGTTTCCGTAGGATGCACGACGAAGATGACCCCCTCTGGTTTCTCCGGCAGCGCGCCCAGGCCGGCGTAACAGCGGTCACCCTCCACCATATCTGCATTGGGATTGACAGCGAAGACTTTGTATCCCCGCGCTTTCATTTCGCGGTAGATGGCATTGCCGAACTTATCCTTATTGCGTGAAACCCCCACCACAGCCAGGGAGCTCAATTTCAGGAATTCTTCTATCGTGGATTTACTGTTTTGCATGGTTTGCCTTCTTTGTTGGTGAGCTATGGATCAGATCATTGACAATTAACAAAATTTTCCCGGTGCAATACTTCCCCCGGGTCAATCAAGTCAAGTATAACTTCTATCCGTTTATTATCAATACGCAATCGAATGCAGGTTGACTCAAATTCATAATTGGGTGAGAGCAAGAAGAAATATAGAGCGGAAATGCTGACTCCGCTCTATTCCGTATCGTAAGTTAATAATTTCTACTTTGTGACTAAAGGCTTACGGAAGAGTGCAATGAGCACCAGGAGTCCAACGGCGCCAACCGCTACAAAAGCTCCAACTTCTACCGGCGTGACTCCACTGAATTTCAGACCAATCCCAATGAAAGCCCAGACGAGTACCAGCAAATAAGCCACGTCGCGGCGGATGAGCGCTACATGCGCAGCCACTACAACTGCAACTACCATCATAATGACCGCCCACACCTTGCCGTCTATCCCGAATCCGTTCCACGCCGACAGGCTGATTACGTCAGTTGCATTTGCGATGGTAGCCACAGTGATCCATCCCAGATACACCGAAAATGGCAGGTGAATCAACCAGCGCATGGCAGGACTGACGGAGTTCCGACCGATGCCCAGGCGGGTGTAGATCGCTATCAGCGAAACAAGCAGAATGAGCATGAAAACGATCGTCAGCGCGAAGATTTGATAATGCCAGGCAAAGATCCAAATGGTGTTTGCCACGCTGCCTGCCACGTACCACCAGCCAATCTTGCGCAGCGCAGCGCTCTCACGCTGAGCCGGAAGAGCCTGGTAGACTGTGAAAGCGATCAACAACAGGTAAATGAAACCCCAGATTGAAAACACGTAGCCCGCCGGGACAAAGTACACCTTGAACATATCCGAAACCGTTGCCGTGTTGATTCCGTTGATCGGGAGCAAATTGGCAAGGGTATTTACAGTGATCATGACCACTGATGCAAGAACAACAAATAACTGTCTTACTGAATCTTTATTCATCTTGATTTCTCCTCATATTTTATAAATCCAATTTTATGAGGGAATGCCCTGGAAATCAATTAATTATTACACAAACCTTATACAATTTTAAGAGTCAATCCTTTATCTTATGCGCCCGGATGGCCTGCCTGGTCTTCCATACCAGGCGGTAAAAATTAAGCACATGTCGAACGTGCCGGATATGGCTGCCCTGGTCTCCATAGATCGTTTTTATGGGCACCCAGGAGAGCTGATAGCCTGCGATCACGCAGCGCACAATGATCTCAACCTCAAATTCAAAGTTGGTTTCCTGGCTGGCGAGTGAAGCCTCCACCAGGCGGCGCGAATGCAGGCGGTACCCGGATTGATTATCCGGGCAGTACTGACCCAGTGCGTTCGAGAATGACCAGGTGCCGATAGTATTTGAAATATTCCGAGGGAAAGGCATTTTTCGAAAATCGCGCTTTCCGATAACCAGATCCGCGCCCCTGGAAAATTCCTCCAGGAAGAGCGGAATTTCATCCGGGTCATGTTGCCCATCCGCATCTAGGGTCAGAACGGCT
>DAONEZ010000074.1:0-7317 GCA_035403345.1 Anaerolineaceae bacterium | reverse complement strand
CAATCTGATCAAGGTGGTGGTCGCGCTTCAACTGATCATAAAGGGTGCTATGCTGGCTTTTGTGCTGGCAGGCAACTTGACCGGTCAGATCAACACCGGGCAAACCCTGGCGCTGACCGTGATCGTTGCGGACACCATCGTGGCAGTGATCGGGCTGGCGCTGGCCGTCCAGGTGCGATTACGGACCGGCAGCCTGGATCTGAAATCGCTCTCGAAGTTGAAGAGGTAACCCATGACTCCCATCCTGGTCGCGTTGAGTATTGGAATTCCCTGGCTTGGAGCCCTGGTGGTTTGGCTGATCGGTGATCAGCATGAACGCTGGCAGCATTGGCTGGCGATCGTGTTTTCAGCAGCAGCCGGAGTGGTTGCCATCCTTTTGATCCCGGGTGCTTCCAGCGATACTGCGTTGCTCATTCCCATCGGCGGGATATTCGGCGATTTTGCCTTTGTCGCCGACGGCATGGGCATCTTCCTGAGCATCATTGCAACGGTTATCGGCTGCCTGGCGATTGTCTTCTCCATGAGCTACATGAAAGGCGAAGCCCAGTTGGGCCGCTACTATGCCTTTGTATTGTTCTTCATTGGCGCGATGGTCGGACTGGTGCTCACCAGTAACCTGCTGCTCGTCTTTGTTTTCTGGGAAATCACAGCCCTGTGTTCGTATGCCTTGATCGCTTTTCACAATGATGATCCAAAGGCAGTGCGCGGGGGTATCAAAGCCCTGATCATCACTTCCATCGGTGGCGTTGGACTCCTGGTCGGTGCGCTTCTCGTTTACGCCCTGACCGGCACCACGGATATGCAGACATTTCTTTCCGCGGCGGGTTCGCTGCCTAAGAATCTGTTGGCAGTGCTGGCTTTTGGATTCCTGGCTGCCGCAGCCGCCAAATCAGCCCAATTCCCGTTCCAGACCTGGCTGCCGGACGCCATGGAAGCGCCTTCACCTATCAGCGCGCTCATCCATGCCGCCACCATGGTCAACGCGGGCGTTTACCTGCTGGCTCGCTTTTACCCGGCTTTCAAGGATGTGCCTTACTGGCGCGAAGCCGTGATGGTGGTTGGTGTGCTTTCTGCGCTGCTGGCGGCTGTGATGGCGCTGACTTCGTATGATCTCAAGCGGGTGCTGGCGTACTCGACTGTCAGTCAACTGGGTTACATGGTTTATGCCATCGGTACAGGTCATGTCTTCTTCAGCCAGTTCCATCTGTTCAGCCATTCCATCTTCAAAGCGCTCCTCTTCCTGGGCGCAGGCGCCGTCATTCATTCGGTCGGAACCCGTGACATGCGCGAGATGGGAGGGGTGGGCAAAAAGCTGCCTATTGTGAAATGGGTGTTCATCATTGGAGCGCTGGCTTTATCTGGTATTCCAATCCTGAACGGGTTCTGGAGCAAGGAACTCATCCTGGAAGGGGGATTGAAAGGCGGGCCTGTTTGGTTGTACATAGTCATGCTGATAGTGGCAGGGCTGACAGCTCTCTACACAGCCCGTTGCGTATGGCTGGTCTTCTTTGGCGAGCCGCGCTCTGAGTACCACGCCCACCCTGCCGGCATCCCAATGCTGGTCGCCCTGGTACCTTTGGCAGCCGCCGCCCTGGTCAATTGGTTGGGGGTGGGACGTTTTTCACTGCTGATGGGTGAAAAGACACTGCCTTTCCATGCGATTGAAGCTTTTGGTTTGAAGGACATGCTGCACGAGGTGCTCAGCATTCCGACTTTGATCGCGTTGGTGGTCATTGGGCTCGGCATCCTGTTGTGGTTCCTGCGGGATAAACTCGAGGGAGTCACCAATGGATTGCGCAGCATCCGCTGGGCGGCTGAAAAGAGTTTCGGATTTGAAGCGATCAACAGTGCCGTTGTTTCGGTGACTCATTCGATCGCAGAGGCAGTGCGCCGCACGCAGACCGGGTTGCTAGGCTGGAACGTGGTGGGGATCGTCCTCACGGTCATTGTCCTGTTCGCCATTCTCATACTTGGAGCCTGACATGGACCCGATGATTTACTTCTATATCCTGGTCGGTTTACCCCTGGTGGCTTCTCCAATCGTCTATCTGACAGGCCGGCTCTCGATCCGCAGGGGCGGCGTGTTGGGCATCAGCCTGGCAAGGGCTTTGACCATCTTCTTCCTGCTTGTTGAAATGGGGCTGCTTGCGCTGGTACTGCAATCTGCCATACAGACGGGCAGCGTTTACATGGCGGTAGGCGAGGTAACCCTGCTCTTCGACGGAATCGGTTTCCTCATGGCAGCCGTGGTCCTGGTCCTTGGCTTGATGGTGGCCCTGTTTTCGGTTCCATATATGACGGATGAGCGCAATGAAGAAAAGTTCTTTGCCCTGCTGCTCATCACCATCGGGTCAATTATCGGCCTGGTGATGTCATTTGACCTTTTCAACCTATGGGTCTGGTTTGAAGTGATGGCGATCAGCACCTACTTCCTCGTGGCTTTCTACAACGAACAATCTGCATCACTCGAAGCCGGCGTCAAGTACCTGGTACAGTCAGCCGTAGGATCAGCCCTGGTGCTGTTTGGCATAGCCATCCTGTTCGCCCAGACCGGCACGACAGATATGCAGTCCATCTGGATGCTCACTCCGGAAACGGGAAAGCTTTCCGCGCTGGGCGGGATGTTGCTGATCGTTGGTTTTGGCGTCAAGACTGCCATCGTTCCGCTGCACACCTGGCTGCCGGACGCGCATTCCCAGGCACCATCGGGCATCAGTGCCATGCTTTCAGGCATTGTGATCGAGGCGGGCATGGTGGCCATGCTGCGCTCGCTGAGCCTGATGGGCAAGATCACCGTGCCCTGGGGAGCCGTACTGCTGGGGTTCGGCTGTCTCAATATCCTGGTGGGCAACCTGATGGCCTTGCGCCAGAAGCAGGTGAAACGCCTGCTGGCATATTCAAGCGTAGCACAGGTGGGGTACATGCTGCTGGGCTTTGGTTTCTCGCTCCAGTTCAGCCTGATGGACGGAGCATCCGGCGGGTTCTTCCACCTGATCACGCATGCGATGATGAAAGGACTGGCCTTCCTTGCTGCAGGAGCGCTGCTTTATGCCTTGTACCTCTCAAAGGGTGAGCATTCACCCCTGATGATCGATGACCTGAACGGTGCTTCACGCAAATATCCCCTGGTGGCGTTTGCATTGAGCGCTGCCGTGCTGGGGTTGGGCGGCTTGCCGCCTTTTGCCGGCTTCATGTCCAAATGGCAGATCCTGGCTGCGGGAGTGGAAACCCAAAACACCTTAATGATCATCATCGTCATCTTCGCTGGATTGAACAGTGTGCTCTCGCTGGCCTATTACGCGCCGATCGTTAATCACATGTACCGCCGCGAGGTTTCCTCAGCGGTCGAAGCGGGAAACAGGATCCCCTGGTTGATGGTGGTCCCTCTGGTAATCTTCACCCTGGCAATTGTGATCGTGGGCGTTTGGCCTTCCTCGATGATCTTTATCACTCAAAATGCCGGTTACAGCCTGTTGTACACATTCTTTAACTGATAGGAGCCTGGTGCAATGGATATTCTGCTCTCACCTCCAATTTCATTCCTGATCTACCTTCCACTGGTCATAGCGCTTTACCTGGTGGGCAGGGGATTAGCCGGACAAGGGAACCCGTCAGCAGCGAAATCAAGTTTGTACGCCAGCGGCGAGGAAGCGCAGACTTCCTTTGCCTCCCCGGGGTACCGGCCTTTCTTCCTGGTGGCGTTCTTTTTTGCCATTGTTCACCTGGGCATCCTGGTGGTGGGCAGCGGCACCATTTCACTCGGCTTGCTTCCTTACATCCTCGGTCTCATCCTCGCGCTCGTTGCGTTGATCCTGGGTTGACCGGTTATTGGTCTGGAGACGAATCATGACGAATCAAATGACAGGCGTGATGAATAAAATAAAGACCTGGGCGAGGGTTAACTCACCCTGGGCGATCCACTTTAACAGCGGGTCTTGCAACGGTTGTGACATTGAGATCCTGGCCACGCTCACACCCCGTTACGATGTGGAACGCTTTGGCATCAAGCTGCAGGGCAGCCCGCGGCATGCTGACGTGCTTATCTGTACCGGTCCGGTGACCTTGCAGGCGCGTGACAGGCTGGTGAGGATCTATGAACAGATGCCTGAGCCGAAATTTGTGGTGGCGGTCGGTTCGTGCGGTATTTCCGGTGGAGTATTCCAGGGCTGTTACAACGTGGTGGGGGACATCAATGAGGTGATCCCGGTGAACGTTTACATTCCGGGTTGTCCTCCACGTCCAGAGGCCATTATTGATGGCGTAGTCAAGTTGCTGCAAAGCCTGCAGCAGTAGGGCAGAGGAGGTAAACTGATGAATACACAGGAAGCATTGGATTCAGCTCAGTCGATCCTGAACGGGTTGGCTTATTCCTCATCGCGTCCGGAAGAGAACCGCCTGGATGCCATTCTCCCTCCCCAGAACCTCAAACCTGCGGTTGAAGCGTTACTGGTCAAACCCGGGTGGGGGTATCTATCCGCCATTACCGGGTTGGATCACCCCGATTACGAGGTGGATCCTGCAACAAATTTACGTAAGCCGCTGGCAGACCAGGGATCGGTGGAAGTGCTCTACCATTTCTGTAACGGCGCTGCCGTGACGACCCTGCGCGTGATGCTTCCATACTCGGATCCCACGTTGGATTCGATCTGCGATATTGTTTCGGCGGCTACGTTGTACGAGCGGGAATTGATGGAGTTATTCGGCGTGGAGTTGACCGGAACGCCCAATAAGGAACATTTGATCCTTCCGGATGATTGGCCGGAGGGTGTTTATCCATTGCGCAAGTCATTTAGTGGTTTTGCGAAATCATCAGAGAGCGAGAAAGGATAACACGATGATACCGGAAAAATTTGTTGTCCCCATCGGCCCGCAGCATCCCGCTTTGAAAGAGCCAGGGCATTTTGAGTTTACTGTTGACGGCGAGATCGTCACCAACGCCACCGCCCGCCTGGGATTTGTCCACCGCGGTATGGAAAAAGGCGCAGAAGACCGCACCTGGGCCCAGGATCTCTACCTGATGGAAAGGGTTTGCGGGATCTGCTCTCACGTGCATGCAATGGCATTTGCCCTGGGCGTGGAAAAGTTGGCAAAGGTGCAGGCTCCGCCGCGCGCGCAGGCCATTCGCGAGGTGATCGCGGAACTTGAGCGTATTCATAGCCACCTATTGTGGTTGGGCGTGGCGGCGCATGAGGGCGGTTTTGATACCCTGTTCATGTTCTCCTGGCGCGACCGTGAAATTGTGATGGATCTGCTGGAAGCGATCAGTGGCAACCGCGTGAACTATTCCGCGAATGTGCTGGGCGGGGTCAAGATCGACATCAGCGAAAAACAGGCGGATGAAGTACGCCGGGGATTGGACCAGTTGGAGGTCCGCACTGCTCATTACATGAAAGTCGTCACCGAGGATGAGACCTTCCTGGGCAGGACGCGCAACATTGGTCTGATGAGCTTTGAGGAAGCCACCTTACTGGGTGCCATCGGGCCAACCGGCAGGGCCTCAGGAGTGCTGCGCGATGTGCGCGTGGATTCCCCGTATGCCGGTTACCCGGAATTCCCGGTGAAGATCATCACGAGCGAGGCGGGTGACCTGGAAGCACGTTTTGTGGTGCGCATCAACGAGTTGTATGAGAGCTACCGGGTAATCCGTGAAATTCTCGATCATATGCCGGCTGGAGATCTAACGGTTCGCGTCCCGCGCAGAATCCCGGAGGGCGAGACCATCAGCCGTGTGGAAGCTCCGCGGGGCGAGTTACTCTATTTTCTCAAGAGCAACGGTTCGGAAAAACCGGAGCGGGTAAAAGTGCGCACTCCCAGCCTGTGCAACTGGGCTTCGGTTTTGACCACCGCGGTGGGACATAAACTGGCAGACATGCCCATGATCCTGGCGGGCATCGACCCGTGTTTTTCCTGCAATGACCGCATGGTCGTCCTCCAGGATCGCTCCGGTACCCAGACCTGGGATTGGGAGCGTTTACGCCAATACGGAATCGAGTATTACAAATGAACCTGACCCTCCCTCCTATCATTGCTGTGCTTCTCTTCCCCGGCGGTTTGTTCCTGCTGGGCAGCGGTTTGTTCTTTGAATACTTGGACCGCAAGCTGGTGGCACGCTTCCAGAATCGGATTGGCCCGCGCTGGTTCCAGCCGTTGGCGGACTTCTTCAAATTGCTCGCCAAGGAAGAAGTCATCCCGGCCGGGACGATCCAAAGCCTGTTCATCCTACTGCCCATCGTAGCCCTGGCGGCTGCGCTGACCGCTGCCATGTGCGTTCCCCTCTTCGGACTGAAGCCTTTTGCCAATTACAACGGTAACCTGGTTGTTACTTTGTACCTGTTGAGCATGATGACCCTTTGTATCGGGTTAGCCGGGGCAAATACTAAAGATCGTTTTTCGATCGTTGGTGCTACGCGTGCCCTGACCCAGCTCTTTTCCTATGAAGCCCCGTTCCTGCTGGCCTTGTTGGGTCCGGCTATCGTACTGGGCACGTGGAATATTTCCGAGATCAATTCGACTGCAGGACAGAGCATGTGGTTCATCCTGGCGCAGCCCATTGGTTTCGTAGCTGCTTTGATCGGTTTAATGGGCAAGCTGGAATTGCCGCCGTTCGACGCTCCGGAAGCAGAGACCGAGATCGTGGCTGGCGCGCTGACAGAATACTCCGGTCGCGGGTTTGCCCTGTTCCGCATCGGTCGCGATGTGGAATTGGTGGTGGGGTTGACGCTGATCGCCTCTTTCTACCTGGGCGGTTTTAGCAATCCGCTGGATTTCCTGTGGAAGACGGCGTTGTTATTGCTCGTCACCGCAGCCCTGCAATCCCTGTTTGCCCGCCTGCGCATTGATCAGACAGTGGGTTTATGGTGGCGGGTGGGGACGATCCTGGTGATGGCGCAGTTTGTTCTGATCATCCTGGGGCGCACACTCGCACCCGTAATCGCACCATTATTGGGAGGTTAAAGACATGACCATCGGCTCAATGCTAGGGGATATTGTCAAATCATTCTTCAAAAAACCTGTGACGGTGCAGTATCCGTTTGTGAAAGTGGCCGCTCCGGAAAACCTGCGCGGAAAACTGCTGTGGAATCCGGAAAAATGCGCCGGATGCATGTTATGCGTCAAGGATTGTCCGTCGGGAGCCATCGAACTCATTACGATTGACAAGGTGAACAAACGCTTTGTGATGCGTTATCACCTGGAAAAGTGCACCTATTGTGCACAGTGCGTGTTAAATTGCCGCTTTGATTGCCTGGAAATGTCAGATGAGCAATGGGAACTGGCAGCGACTTCCAAGGAACCTTTTGAGGTGTATTACGGACGGGA
>DAONEZ010000073.1:0-7352 GCA_035403345.1 Anaerolineaceae bacterium | reverse complement strand
AGCGGCCGTCCTTGTCCAGCTTGAGCAGCGGGTTGATGTTGAGCGCTGAGGCGACCACGGCACTGGCCTTGCTCACCCGTCCGCTGCGGTGCAGGTAGGTGAGGTCATCGGTAGTGAAGTAGGCCTGGATGCGATGCTTGAGCTCCTCCAGGCGGGAAAGACTGTCCTCAACGCTGGTGCCGGCGTCACGCAACTTTGCGGCTGCGAGGGCGAGGATGCCATAGGACATGGAAGCCAGGGTGGAGTCGATGACGAACACACTGGCATCGGGGTGCTGCTCCAGGAACATCTGGCGGGCCTGTAGGCCGCTGGCGTAGGTGCCGGAAATGGCGCTGCCCAGGGCGATGTGGATGATGGGGAGATGGCACTCGCTGTAGACCTTCGACCATAGTTCGAGGAAGTCCACGGGGTTCATCTGGCTGGTGACCGGGGCGGCGCCGGCGCGCATCTTGTCATAGAATCCCGGCATGTCGGCGGGGTCCATGCGATCCTGGAACTCAACGCCATCGATGGCGTAGCGCATGGGGAAGGCGATGATATGATGCTCTGCCAGCAGACTGGCAGGAAAGTCGCAACCGGAATCGGTGGTGATGCAGAATTCGGTCATGTTAGTGTCGCTCCTTGAAAAACATACGTTTAATGAAGATCATGTCACTATCAAAGAGGTTAACACCGGAAATAATCGCTGGTTTCGGTTTAAGGGGTAAAAAGCCCTGGATTTACCAGGATTTCAGAATTATTTATGGAATTATTCCTGAGACACCTACAAAAAGAATAGTGGAAGATAGGGAAAGAATGTATCCATCGCAGTCAGATATTAAGAAGCAGGGCTGTTTCTATCCACAGCCCTGCCACCTTTTGTTCAGTTTTTGTCGCTTATTTAACAGCTTCGAGTGCGGCGAGGCGCCCGGTCGTCCATGCGCGGCTGTGGCTCATGCCCGGGACGATCACTGCGTAATCATTTGCAAAGGCACCACCAGCAGCGTTACCGGCCGCAAAAAGTCCTTCAATGACCTTGGAATCCATATCCAAGACCTGGAAGCGGTGATTGACCGCTAAACCGCCGAGCACAACGAGCAGGGCCAGAGAATTGTAGGCCGCGTAGAACGGAGCGGTGTCAATACCAGTCATCATTTCAGGGCTCTTCCCGTAATCCTCATCCACGCCCTTGGCCGCCAGCTCGTTATAGCGCGCCACGGTCGCCTTGAAGGCTTCCACAGGAACGCCAATCTTCTGGGCGATCTCATCAAGTGTGTCAGCTTTGATCAGAGAACCGCTTTCGATGGCGGCATTCATACCAGTCAGAGTGCGTTCGCTCACGGCATTTGCCCGTGAGAAGCTGAGACCCATTTTTGGCAGGTCCTCTTCAAAGGTCGAGTCATAGATGGTCCAGGTCTTGTGACCGGGCTGCAACTGCGACGAGTTGGCCATGGAAGGAATGGGAACATCCTCATTCTCATAGCGCTCGCCTTTTATGTTGATGCGCAGGAAGGGATTGCCGGAGAAGGGAGCCGCGCCCAGGTTGTGCACCATGGGAGTGTGAGGATGCTGCTTTTGCATAGCAGCGCCGATCCACAAGCCCATCTTATGACCATCGCCGGTGTTCACCGGGGGTGCATAAACATTCATGTCCACCTCTGCAGCACGCGGGCAATAGGCCTGGACCATCTCGGGATTATTCCCATAGTCGCCGGTGCAGAGGATAATGGATTTGGCGGCGGTGAACTTCTGATACACACCTTCTGCATTCTTGGCCACGACAGCGCTGACCCTGCCTTTGGCATCCTTGACCAGCTGCTCAGCGGGCGTGCTGTAATGGAAGTCTGCGCCAGCCTTCTTGGCGGCTGCTTCAAGCATTCCGCCCAGAATGGACTGATCCATGCCCCCAAACATATGCACAGATTTGTATTCAGGATAGAACTGGTCGGGGACATCATTGCCCCAGCGCATGACTTCGATATTATTCTCTTTCGCCATGTCGATGAGCTCATCCATGATTGGACTGCAATTGGTAGCCCAAGCAAGAAGCTGGCCAACATCCACGTTGTTACTGCCCCACTTGGTCAGCTCGCGGGTCACGCGTACCGGATCATAATCCAGCCCTTCTTCCAGTTGGATCTTGCTGCGCAAGGCCGCATTGTGACCACCGCGGGTGTTGAATTTTTCCGATTTCTCCAGTACCACGGTCTTTGCACCAGCCTTGGCGGCTGTGTAGGCTGCCATCAAACCGCAGACCCCCGCTCCGACGACAATCACATCGGCGGCAATGGTCTCCTTGATGTCGGCGTCCTTGATAGGATCAGGCGCTTTCAGGAAGGAGGGTTGGCTGGCTTCTACAGGCGCCTGGGGGGCAGGTGTTTCCGCCGTTTTAGGGGCGCAGCCTACCAGGCCGAATGTGATTCCGGCTCCGCCAGCAACGAGGGAACCTTTGAGGAAATCACGACGACTTTGATTCATTTTGTTGCGCATCTTTATCCTCCTGACAATGAAACATATGAATGGGGAAACAACTCTTAATATTCTATAACTTTTCTTTAAAATTCGAATGCTCAATCCAGTTATAATTGCGCCATTCTATAAAGAGGAAACCTTCAATGCCATTGTTCACCCCCGGCAGGCGCTGGCAGCCCGCATACCGACCGTTCAAGAACGTCTCCACATCTGAGAAGATCGAGATGTTTATTGAACGCGCCATCAAAGGACCATTATGGGGCTGCCGCATGTGCGGGAACTGCCTGCTGCAGGAGACGGCTTTCATCTGCCCGATGGAGTGCCCCAAGGGGCTGCGCAACGGGCCTTGCGGCGGCGCCACGCCGGAACACTGCTACGTGGACGAGACGCGCCCGTGCATCTGGTTCAAGATCTATGAACGCGCTGAGCAGATGGGACGGCTCGACCGGCTGATGGAAGTGCTGCCGCCGCTGGACTGGGACAAGGCGGGCACCTCGGCCTTCAAAGACCTGCGCGCACACCTGAAGGCACACGGCGGAATCAAAGCTGTATGGCGCGGCATCACCACCCGTCCCGAAGAACGCAAGCGCAAGTGGGAGCGCTTCTTTTTGGAGATCCGCCAGCCGGACTGGTGGCAGGGCGACTCCCTGCCACATCCCCCTCCTGCGCACGAGCCGGTTTCATTCCTCGAGAAGGTGCTGTCAGAAGGCAAGTTTGCCATCACAGCAGAAGTGTCTCCGCCGATCACCGCCAACACGGAAGAGCTGGTGAAGAAGCTCGCCATGCTCAAGCCATACGTGGATGCGGTGAACTTTACGGATAACCCCTCCGCCACCCCGCGCATGTCCTCGCTGGCCTGCTCGCTGATTGCGCTGCAGCAGGGAGTGGAACCGGTGATGCAGATCGCGGCGCGCGACCGCACGCGCATGGGGCTGCAGGGCGAGGTACTGGGCGCCAGCGCGCTGGGCATCCGCAACATCCTGTGCCTGACAGGAGATCACCCGCGCCTGGGTCCGCCGCCCAACGGGCGCATGGACATCTGGGACCTGGACGCTATACAATCTTTATGGATCCTGCGGCGCATGCGCGACGAGGGCGAGTTCCTCGACTGCCGCGAGATCAAGTGCGTGCCGCAGGTGTTCCTGGGGGCGGCCGGCTCGCCCAACTCCTCCACCCCGCTGATCCAGGCCATTCGCGAGGAAAAGAAAGCCAATGCCGGAGCGCAATTCCTGCAGACAAATCTAGTATTTGATTACGAGTGTTTCGTTGAATACCTGGAAGCGCTCAACCGGCGAGATGTGACCGCACGCATCCCACTGCTGGTGGGTATTTCGCCTATACGCAGCGTGAAAGCTGCGCACTTCATGAACCAGATCCCGGGGGTGCGCGTTCCAGAGAGCGTGATCCAGCGTATGGAGGCTTCGGCTGATCCCAAGGAAGAGTCGGTGCAGATGACGCTGGAGCTGATCGACAAGGTCAAGCGCCTGCCGGGTGTGGCAGGGCTGCACTTTATGTCCGTTACGTGGGAGTCGATCGTGCCGAGGTTGATCCGCGAAAGTGGATTGAGGTAAGAGCTATCCGCGAATTAATTCCTTGTCCACGAATTACACGAATTTCACTAATTATTAAGAGCATCATTTCTAAAAAGTCTGGAATCTACCCTGGGTAGAAAAGTGCTATCCGCGAATTTTCGCGAATTAGTCAAATTAGGAAAGATAATTCCTATAGACCAATAACCACAAAATACACAAAACACACAAAAAAACAATAATTGCGGGTCTGGGACCCGCCCCTACTAGTATTTTGCGGCTTATTTTTTATTCTTATTTGCGACTCGCGAACTATGCGCCCCCGAGCGAAGCGAGTGGGGTTGCGAGAGATAATACCTGTTCTTGTGTGAGGCTGGAGAGGTCCTGGACGATCAGGTCGGCGGCGGTTAGTTTTTCCGGTGGGTTGGTGGTGCAGACGGCCACGCAGCACATACCGGCGCGGCGGGCGGCTTCGACCCCAGCCACCGAGTCCTCGATAACGAGACAACGGGAAGGCTTTGCGCCTAGTAGCTGTGCCGCCAGCAGGAACACCGCCGGGTCAGGTTTGCCGCGCAGGGTTGCCCCCTCCACTACCGCCTGGAAGTAACCGCGGATACCCAACTCATCCAGCAGCGCGTCGATGTTCGCCTGCGGCGCGGAAGAGGCAACCGCCTGTCTGATCCCCCACCCTTTGAAGCGCTCCAGCCAATCCCTCACACTAGGCAAGGTCTGGGCCGTGCCGCGGATGCTGGTGCGGAAGAGCTCCTCCTTACGGTCGGACAGGCGCTGAAACTCCATTTCCTCAAGTTCCCGGCCCAACAACGTACGAAAGATCAGGCAGTTATTCATGCCGAAGGTACGGCGGAAATCCTCCAGCGTGAAGGGATGCTCCATCTCATCGAACGTCTGCTTCCAGGCGTGGAAATGCCCGTCGAAGGTGTCCACCAGCACGCCGTCCATATCCCAGAGGATGGCGGAAAAGGGGGGGAGGTCAGTTTCAGTTTGCATTGGAAGTGAGTGGTGATTAGTGAGCAGTGATTGGTGAATTGTAATTTGTAATCAGTAATCAGGCAATAAGCGATCAAGAGAACGGAGAACCGAAAATCGAGAACCGTGATTGGTGACCAATAATTAAAGATTTAGGATTTAGGCGAATAATGGATTAGTTTTTAAAGCAAAGACCGGGTTTCTGCCTTTGAAACCCGGTCTTTAGACCCGGTCTTAAGAACCGGTCTTCACAGGCTTAGCCTTCGATGGCAAACTTGCCGTTCTCGTAGAGCAGTTGATCATCTACCCAGATCTGCCCGCCGTCGCGCAGGTCGCAGATCATATCCCAATGGATGGCAGAATTAGCGTGGCTGCCGGATTCGGGGTAGCCCTTGCCAAGTGCCATGTGGAAGGAGCCGCCGATCTTCTCATCGAAGAGGATCTGGCGGGTGAACTGCTGGATGCCGTCGTTGGTGCCGATGGCGAACTCGCCCACCCCACGCGCGCCTTCGTCGGTATCGAGCATCTTGAGCAGGAAGTCCTCGTTCTTGCTGGCGGAGGCCTTGACCACGCGTCCCTGCTTGAACTCCAACTTGACCCCGGTGACCTCACGCGTATTGTAGATGGTGGGGTAGCTGAAGCTCACATGTCCTTCCATGCTATCCTCCACCGGGCCGGTGAAGATCTCGCCGTCGGGGATGTTGACGTGGCAATCGCAGTTGATGAACGGACGTCCCTCGATGCTGAGACGCAGGTCGGTATCCTTACCCAGCACATGCACCTTCTTCTTTCCCTTGAGCCAGTTGATGATGCGCTCCTGGCGGGCTGAGACGCCCTGCCAGTAACCAATGGGGTCATCCTGGTCAGGCATGGTGGCTTTGTAAACGAAGTCTCGGTACTCATCCAGCGACATGTCGGCGTCCTGGGCATAGCCATTGGTGGGGTAATGGGTGACTGCCCAGCGTAACGCGCCTGTGGCAGCACGCGCCATATAGGTCTGCATGATGGGCTGTCGGGCCTTGGTCCAGCGAGTCATCTTGTCGGCGTCCACTGAGCTGAGCGCCTTGGTGTCTTCATCGGCCACAATGCGCAGCATGCAATCATAGGTGTCGAAAAGCTCAAATTGCGGTTTGTGCACGTACTCAATCTGCTCCCAATTGCCCAACTTGAACAGGTATTCCGGCTCCCAGGCAAAATCGGGCATGAGAAACACGTGCCCGCCAGCCTCGAGGATCTTCTTATAGACCTCCTTAAGCAGCGGCTCAGCCGCTACCCCGCCGCGCAGCAGCACCCGTTCGCCAGGCTTGACCGCCAGGGAGTAGTTCACCAACATGTTTGCCAATTTTTCGTCGCGAATGTCCATTTTATCTCCGGATGGATGGAATGATTAATTATAGTACAGGGCGAAGAGGAGAATCCAGAATGGAGAGCAGAGAACCGTGAACAGTGAGCAGTGATTAATACGCAGGAGAACCGAGAACAGAGCCATCATCAAATTGCCCGTTCTAGTTGAATTCGGACTCAGGTTTCCACAACTGTTCGGGGATTTTTGGAGAAACCCATGGCGACCCAGGCTCTGTTACGATTTTTGACCAGAATCGGATCGGTCTGCCATGTTACTTATTAATATACTTGAATCGAGAACGGTAA
The DNA here is from genome assembly GCA_035403345.1 of Anaerolineaceae bacterium. Lineage (GTDB taxonomy): Bacteria > Chloroflexota > Anaerolineae > Anaerolineales > Anaerolineaceae > UBA6107. The sequence continues at coordinate 735 of DAONEZ010000073.1, read as the reverse complement.
AACCAAGAGCAAGAGGTCTCAACTTCGAAAAGCACGGAAGGCAGGAAAGGAGAGCAGCCTTCGGAAGAGATTTTCGAAATCCCTGCTCCGCGCTACGCGCTGGAGCGCTCCTTAAGAACTGGGGCACACATAGCGTGGGACTCGCAAACAACGCTTGCCTTCCGAAGGCTTTGTCGTGAGAACCGCGAGTGGTGAGAGTCGTGGTCAGGTGCAGGCTCCGGGAGTTATCAAACAAACTCCCGGAGAAAAGGCGGAATGGAAACCTTCAGAAGGTTAGCGTGAGCCTTCTGAAGGTTTGGCCGCGAGAACAGCAGGGGATATGAAATTGTGGTTTAGGGCAGACTCCGGGAGTCGAAAAACAGACTCCCGGAGATGGTGTTGATTATGGAGTTATTAGCACTCGTACTACGATTGCTGAGCTCCGCAATAAGGGCAGAACTCACCCTCAGCGGGGAGCGGTTTACCGCATACGGCACACACGCGCGGGGCGGGGGCCACAACCGGTTGCGCCGGGGGCAACGGCGCCTGGGCGGTTTTCTTCGCACCGCCGCGCGCCAGGTAGATGACACCAAACACAGCCAGTACAAGGATGCCGAGCGGGATGAGGGCGCGGAAGAATCCGAAGAAGCCCATCATCGGCCAGTGCATCATGCCACTACGCGGATAAAACCCGCCGCGCAGCATGCCCAGGTCGCTACGGTGCATCATCACTGCACCGGCCACTGCCATGGTTAC
>DAONEZ010000072.1:0-7433 GCA_035403345.1 Anaerolineaceae bacterium | reverse complement strand
TCGCAACTTATGAAAATTCCTCCCGCTGGAAACAGATCCAACTTAACGGTATTAAACGCGATTTTTCCTGGACGCGTTCAGCGCAAGATTATGTGAGCCTTTATGAAGAGCTTCTCAAACCATCTGATGAGGTGAAATTATGAACCTTGATAGAAAATCCGGAGTCCTCCTGCACCCCACCAGCCTGCCCGGCCCGGACGGCATCGGCGACCTGGGACCCGAATGTTACCGTTGGGTCGATTTCCTGGCAGAGAGCGGCTGCTCCCTCTGGCAGATCCTGCCGCTGGGACCGACTGGCTATGGAGACTCTCCCTACCAGTGTTTCTCGGCGTTTGCAGGCAATCCCTACCTGGTCAGCCCAGCCATGCTCATGGAACAGAATCTGCTCAAACGCGAGGATTTTGTGGATCGACCGGATTTTCCCGCCGACCATGTTGATTTTGGTCCGGTAATCTCATGGAAATTGACCTTGCTGGACCGTGCATATGCCCGTTTCAAGAAATCGCGTTCAGAGAAGCTGAAACTCGCTTATACAGCGTTCTGCGAAGAGGAAAAACACTGGCTTAATGATTTTGCCTTGTTCATGGCGATCAAGGAAAAACTGGGCGGCGGTTCCTGGGGAGGCTGGCCGCAGGAGTTCCGCAACCGCGAGCCAGAAGCGTTGGCACGGTTCCAAATGGAAAACCCGGAAGAAATTGAGAAACACACTTTCCGCCAATTCCTGTTCTTTGACCAATGGAAAAAGGTCATGGCCTACGCACACGCGAAGAGCATTCAAATCATCGGAGATATCCCCATTTTCGTCGCTTATGACAGCTCGGATGCCTGGTCACATTCTGAACTCTTCTTTATCGATAAAAAGGGGCAGCCCACGGTCGTCGCGGGTGTCCCGCCTGATTACTTCTCCCCCACCGGACAGCTTTGGGGGAACCCCCTCTATAAATGGCCATTGCACAAGAAACAGGGCTATCAATGGTGGATCGACCGCTTCCGCGCAGTGCTGAAGTTGGTTGATATAGTCCGCCTGGACCACTTCCGCGGATTCGCCGGCTATTGGGAAGTGCCCGCCGGGCTGCCCACGGCGGAGATCGGACGCTGGGTAAAAGGCCCAGGTGTTGACTTTATGAAAGCGATACAACGGGCTTTCCCGGAGCTGCCCATTATCGCAGAAGACCTGGGAGTGATCACTCCGGATGTGGAGTTCCTCCGTGACACTTTCAACCTCCCGGGTATGCGCATCTTCCAATTCGGTTTCGGTTCCACCCCGGCGGACCCATTCCTGCCGCATAATTATCCGGTGAATTGCGTGGCCTATACCGGCACGCATGACAACGATACCTCCCTGGGCTGGTACCTGTCTGCACCGGAAAATGAAAGCGATTTCTGCCGGCGCTACCTGGCACGCTCAGGTGACGACATCGCCTGGGACCTGATCAGGGGCATCTGGTCCTCGGTGGCTGCCTTCGCCATCACCACCCTGCAGGATTTACTGTCTCTCGGAACTGAAGCGCGCATGAATTTCCCCGGCAAACCTGCCGGAAATTGGAGTTGGCGCTACCAACCTGCGGATCTGGATAGACCACTCATTACCAGGCTAAAAGAATTCAATTACCTTTACAAGCGTTGACCTTTGAGACAATCCCCTTCACAGGGGATTGTCTTCTTGAACCTGTGGTTTTCTGAGGGTGGAAATTCCGATCCCAACCAGGATCAGGATCCCTCCGATGATCTCAAATAAAACCGGTTTCTCGTGCAGGAAAAGATAAGCCAATATCACCGAACCTACCGGCTCACCCAATAGGGCGATCGACACAAATGCCGCCGGCAGGTATTTTAATGCCCAGTTGAAAGAAGTATGACCAACCAATTGTGGGACCAACGCCAGTGCAAGCATCCATCCATAAGCTGGTAGTGAGTATCCGGTGAGGCTTTGACCAGAGATCATCACCATCACAAACAGCACAATGGAGGCGATCAGGTACACAAAGAAAGCATAACTGGTGAGATTCACCCTGCTTCTCACTTTGCGTCCGACCATCAGGTAGCCGCCGGAAAGAAAAGCCCCTGCTAAAGCCAGTAGATTACCCAGGAAATGTTGTCCCTGGAAAAATGCGCCCAACCCGCTGCAGGTAACCGTTCCAGAGGTGAGAGAACAGTTACCACTTAGTGACACGATCACGCTTCCAGCCAGCGAAATTGCCAGTCCGATGAGTACATACCTGGTCAAGCGCTCTTTCAGGAAAATCGGGGCAAGTAATGCCACCCATAATGGGGCTGTGGTCACCAGCACGACCGAACTGGCCACGCTGGTATATTCCAGGGATGTGATCCAGGTGGCAAAATGGAAGCCAAGGAAAACACCTGCCAGGATGATGAGGCTCCAGGTTTGACGCCCCCACTGCAAATTCCGCTTTGTTTTTCCGAGAAACACAAAGGGGCTAATGAGCAGGGTGGCAAATCCCATCCTGCCAGCAGCAATAACGAGTGATGGTACCTCTGCTTGCGCAAATCGTATGAATATTGATGCGGTGGATACCGCCAGGATTCCCAGGAACAAGCCGGCGAGTGGTGGAAAAACTGGATGATCGTTTGAAATTGCGGGCTTCGATGTCATAATGTCCATTCTTCTTGACAAAATGGGGTCAGATAAATAGAATTTTATTGTAATCGAGTTCGTCCATTCAAGTTCAATAGCAAAGGAGATTGATATGCCATTCGTGATCCCTGATTTACGATATGCTTTTGATGCGCTTGAGCCGGTCATTGATGCGCGCACTGTAGAGATCCACTACACCAAGCATCACGCCACCTACCTCAAGAACCTGAATACAGCGCTGGAGAAATACCCGCAATTCTTTGACATGGAACTTAAAGATATTTTGAGGGATCTAAGCGCCGTTCCCGAGGACATTCGCACGGTGGTGCGCAATAATGGCGGCGGAGTGTACAACCATAATGTTTATTGGACTTCGCTTGCCCCGACCGGGTCTGGAGCACCAAAAGGGAAACTGGCGGAGGCGATAGACAAGACCTTCGGCGGATTTGATGCCTTTAAAGTCGAATTCGAGAAATCCGGCCTTGGGCGCTTCGGCAGCGGATATGCCTGGCTCAGTCTCAAGCCGGATAAATCCCTGGTGATTCATTCCACCGCCAACCAGGATTCTCCGGTGATGGACGGCTGGGAACCCATTTTTGTGGTGGATGTGTGGGAACATGCTTATTACCTCAAATATCAAAATCGCCGCGCTGAGTACCTGGCAAATATTTGGGGTCTCATCAACTGGGAAGAAGCAGAAATTCGCTATCTTGCAGTAAAATAAGATATCACTTTTCTTACGGAGGAGAAAATGCCACGAGTAATTACCAGTTTGTGTCTGCGTGACGGAGGATGTGCTTCGGTTTGTCCTGTCGAGTGTATCGTTCCCGGAAAACCTGAGGATAAGTGGCCCGGTTACTATATCGATGCCGACACCTGCATCGATTGCGGTGCCTGTGAATCCGAATGCCCGTATGCTGCCATTTTCCCGATGGAAGATGTGCCGTCCGCGTTCGTTGCCAAGGGCGGCGAACACCAGTCCATGCCTGTCGGTACAGCAGGGTTTGACGAAGTGTACGATGGCACCAACCGGGATGGAGAATCTGTCCACCTTGAAGGCACCCGTACTTTGGCTGCCGGCGAGAAGGTTGATCTGACTCCCTCGATCGAGGTTAATGCTGATTTCTTCAAGACTGGCCCCGGCTATAACGCCAAGTAAAAGATTCTGTTTATAAAAGAATAGGAGGCGAATAACCTCCTATTTTTTATTGGCATGCCTTTGAGTTGTGCTCTTCAAATGTGATTGAAAAATCGTGAAATCCAGATTGGTCACACTTAGCCCTGAAGTAGTAATACTCACTTGATTCAGGAAATGCAACCGCCTTGAGGGATGGCAGGTCAGGATTGGCGATCGGAGCGGGTGGAAGTCCGCTCACCAGGTATGTGTTGAATGGTGACTCAACTTTCAGATCATTTGTGCGCAAAGGCGTCTTCCACCATCCGCCCCATTTGTCCGAATATCCCAGCGCATATTGAACCGTCGGGTCAGTTTCCAGCTTCATCCCGATTGCCATGCGGTTATAGAACACTGAGGCGATCAAAGCGCGTTCCTCATCCCGAAAAGTCTCTTTCTGGATGATGGATGCCAGGGTTACACCTTCACATACAGTCAGACCCCGAGACTCAAAACCGTTGAGCACATCTACCGGTACTTTCTGTTCGAACATTTCCACAAACTGCCGCACCAGCTCTTCAGCTGAGATCTTTCGAGCTACGACATATTCTCCCGGATATAGAAACCCTTCCGCCGAGCCGCAATCAGAAACCATAGCCGGCAATCCATAATCAGCCGGTTGTTGCACCACATCCAGGAAATCCTGGCTGGAAACTTCGATACCGGAGGTGGTGAGAGAGGCCGCTATCTCCTCCGCGCGCCAGCCCGGGTAGATAAAAAAGGGAACGGTATCCGTGTAGATCGATTGAATTCTCTCAGCCAGGTCTATTGGCGGTAAATTAGGTGATATCTGGTGTTCGCCAGCTTTGATCCGGGAATCCAGCCCTTTGTAGATCAGGTAATTCCTGAAGGCCTCAGCATCCGGGATCAATCCGTCTTCCTGTAATCGAGAACAAATGCTGACGATCGACTCACCGGACAAGATGCTGAATGCCTGCTCAGCAGTTTGATCACTTGCTGGTGTTATCAGATTGTTGGCACTCAACAAGAGACGCAAACTGTATCCCCAAACTTGCGTCATGGTTAGCGCTGGTGCTGCAGGTCCGAACTTCGACTCGGCCAGTAGCGGCACTCCCATCCATGTGATCAAGACCCCTACGAGCAGAAACACCATTACCAGGACCGACAGAATCACTGAGCTTTTTCTTCGCATTAGTCCCCCGCGCTATCGATGCGATCCAGGTAAGACTGCAACAGGACAGCAGCCGCCCGGTCATCCAGGTGCCCGCGGCGCTGTTTCTGACGCACCCCCTGTTGGATGGAATTCTGCCTGGCATCAATTGTCGTACCGCTTTCATCCCATAAAACAACCGGGACATCGGTCAATGCACGCAGTGTTTCTGCAATCTTCCTGGCATGCCGGGATTGCGGAGTTTCTTCGCCATCACCGCCCAGGGCTTGGCCGATGAGGATAAGGTTGGCGCCGTTTTCAGCAGTCAGGGCTGCCAATTTTCGGCAATCCTCCACAATGGAGACGTGTCTGATCACTGTCAGCGGTTTCGTCAGCCGCCTGCCGGGATCACTGAGCGCAACGCCGATCCTTTTCTCCCCCGGATCTACTGCCAATATCCTGCCTTCATCCGTCATCTTCTCTCCATTTTCAAGTCAAATTATACCTGAGCAACGAGTGTGACTGGTGATCAGCCATCCAGGTCCACCTCAGCCTAAGCTATAATAAACTTGTAACAAGTGAGGAGCATATGAAAAAACTATCCTGTTTGATAATTACTTGCTTGATCCTGCTGACGTCCTGCAATCTGCCAATCAATAGCAGTACCCCTGACCCGAATGAGATTGCTACCCGGGTTGCCCAAACCATGTCTGCCTTGCCCAGTGCTACCATTACTCAGCCTGCAGCCACACTAGAGCAGCCAACCGCCACCAGCGAACAACCAACACAAACATTTACCTTAACACCTACAGAAACGGCCACGGCAACCACTTCACCCGCAGACCCGAAGCTAACCCTGGGTGATCCGACCTGGTCGGATTCGCTGGATAGTTACACTGCATTCTTCCGTGCGGCTGATTATCCATTCAAGGATGATGCCGTCAAGATCACGGTTGAGAATGGAGCAATGGTCTTTAAAAGTCTGCACACCAGCGGCGGCAGGCGTTGGCGGTTGACCTCCAGGGACCCGCGCAACCTGTACCTGGAAGCCACGTTCAAGACCGTTTCCTGTTCCGGTGACGATCAATACGGATTGGTTTTCCGTGCCCCCACTTACGGGGATGGATATTGTTACTACTTCGGAGTCACCTGCAGCGGCAGCTATTACCTGCTCAAGTGGACAACTTCCGGCAGTGACCTGGTCATCGATACCACCCCTGATGCCCGCATCCTATCTGGTGCGGGGCAAACCAACCGGTTGGGCGTCATGGCTATTGATAACAGCATTAAACTTTATGTCAATGGCGCATTGGTCAAAGAAATTTCAGACAGCAGTATAAAAGACAAGGGCTATATCGGCGCGTTTGTCTCCGCGGTGGATGACCCGGGTTTTACCGTCCAAATGGAACAAATTTCATCCTGGACCTTACCATAGCGATAACAAAAACATGAACCCGACACCGCTCTCTCACCGCGACCAGGTTGTTCAGTATGCCCGCTCGCTAATAGACCAACATCCGGTCTATTTGGACACCGAAACCACCGGACTCTCCAGCCAGGACGAGGTCATCGAACTATCCATCATCGACTATGATGGCAGCCTTTTATTCTCGCGCCTGTTCAAACCCACTCAGCCCATCCCTGCCCAGGCCAGGCTCATACACGGCATCAGCGATGCGGATGTAGCTGCAGAGAAAACCTGGCCGCTGCTATGGTCCGAGATCCGCGCCATCCTGTATGGGAGAGTGATCGCGGCTTACAATTCTCCCTTTGACCAGCAAATGATGCAGCAAACCCACCGCAAGTATGGACTTCCCTGGAGGGAAAATTTCAACTATGTGGACGTCATGTCCATTTTCTCCAGTTACCGGGGTGTTCGCGACCCCGTACGCGGCGGACTGCGTAATTTCAAACTTGCAGACGCTGCCAGTTTCCTCAACATCAGCATCCTTGAAACCCATCGCGCGTCTGCTGATGCGCTGCTGACACGAGCTATCCTGCACGCGATTGGCGGCCTGCCTTACTAACCAGGATGATCACGCTCACTGACGACCAGTCTGCCATTGTCAACCTACCGCTGCAAAGCCATATCAGCCTGCAGGGCATGGCTGGCAGTGGAAAAACCACTGCCGGGGTACAGCGCATGCTGCAACTGGTCGCATCAGGAGTTGCAGCAGACTCTATCCTGATCCTGGTTCCGCAGCGCAGTCTCGCCCAACCTTACTATTCCATCATTCACACTCCTGACTTTCCCAACGGAGGCCAGCCTGCCACGCTCACATTCGGCGGTCTGGCCCAGCGCATGGTCTCCCTGTTCTGGCCGCTGGTCGCCAAAGCCGCCGGTTTTAAGAAACCCACTAATCCCCCGCGTTTTCTCACCCTTGAAACGGCGCAATACTACCTGGCGACCATTGTCGATCCATTGCTTCAACAAGGCTACTTTGAGAGCCTGGTGATCGACCCGAACCGGCTGTACAGCCAGATCCTGGACAACTTGAATAAATCCGCTATCATTGGGTTCCCGCCAGATCAAATCGCAGAACGGTTGATCC
>DAONEZ010000071.1:0-7446 GCA_035403345.1 Anaerolineaceae bacterium | reverse complement strand
CTTGTGGATGGGCAGGGTAACTTTGGCAGCGTGGACGGTGATCCGCCAGCTGCCATGCGTTACACCGAAGCGCGCATGACCCAATTCTCGGTGGATTTGATCAACCAGATCGACCGCAATACGGTCGATTTTGACCGTAACTTCGATGATTCATTGGATGAACCGGTCGTTCTGCCGGCTGCCATCCCTAACATGCTGGTCAATGGCGCTACCGGTATAGCCGTTGGCATGGCGACCTCCATCCCGCCACACAACCTGGGGGAAGTGGTCGATGCTCTAGCTTACATGCTCGAGCACTGGCAAAAATTGGACGATGTTACTGTTGGCGATTTGATGAAGTTCGTGAAGGGACCGGACTTTCCGACTGGCGGGATCATCCTGCAGGAGGATGAGCAGGATGAGATCCTGGCGGCGTATGCCACCGGCAAGGGGCGTATCACCCTGCGCGGGAAATTACATCTTGAGGAAATGGCACGCGGCAAGAACAAGGTGATCATCACTGAGCTGCCTTACATGACCAACAAGTCGGCGTTGATCGAACGCATCGCTGAGTTGAGCCGGGCGGGCACCCTGGAAGGCATTTCAGACCTGCGTGACGAATCCGATCGCCAGGGCATGCGCATTGTGCTTGAACTCAACAAGGCTGCGGATGCAGACCGGGTGCTGCGTGACCTGTACAAGCACACTCCTCTGCAGATCACCTACAGCATCAACCTGTTGGCGCTGGTGAACAATGAGCCGCGCTTGTTGCCCCTCAAACAGGCGCTTAAGGTGTACCTGGAACACCGTGTGGAGGTGATCAAACGACGCAGCGAGTTTGACCTTAAGAAAGCCCAGGATCGCATTCATATCCTTGAGGGGTTACGCATTGCCCTCAAGAACCTGGATGATGTCATTGCCATCATCCGGCGCTCGGCTGATAGCGAGGAAGCCCGCGAGAAGTTGATCAAGAAGTATTCCTTGTCTGTGATCCAGGCCAATGCCATCCTTGACCTGCCTTTGAAACGGCTGGCAGCGCTGGAACGCAAGAAGATCGAACAGGAGTACAAGGAGCTGCTGGAATCCATCATGGAACTGCAAGCCATTCTTAAATCCCAGGCGCGGCAACGCCAGGTGGTCGAGACAGAATTGAAGGAGGTCAAGGCGAAGTTCGCTGACCGGCGCAGGACCCAGATCATCTCGCTGAAGAAAGGCAAAGCCGCCTCCGAGGTACTCACCTACAAAGATGCCGCTCCGGTGGAATTGGTGTGGGTCAGCCTGGACGCGCAAGGACGCATTTCCAAATTCGGTGAGGGCAAGGCTCCGCGCCTGAGCGGGAAGGATGCTCCCATTTGCCTGATCAAAACCGATTCTCACCAGACTTTATATATCGTCGGGCGGAATGGTCAGGCGGCGGCGGTACCACTGCAAGTGATCCCGCCGGTCGAGGTGCAACCGGACGGCGTGGATTTCCACCGGGTGGCTCCCTTGCGCAGCACGGAACTCCCGGTCAACATCTTCACCATCCCGTCAGCCCCAGCGGCAGACCTGTGCCTGGTATCGCTTACCAGCCAGGGCATGATCAAAAAGTCCCTTGCATCCGATCTCAAGGGCCCATCTTCTGATGCTTTTACACTGGTCAAAGTGAATGATGGCGATGACCTGGTATCGGTCAAATTGATGCAGGACAAATCCCAATACCTGATCGCGACAAAGCGCGGCATGGCCATCCGCTTCGAGGGCAGCGAAGTGCGTGTGATGGGGCTGGTGGCAGCCGGTGTGAATGCTCTCAAACTCGCCGCAGGGGATGCTGCCGTTGGAATTGTGGAACTGGCGGGCAAGGGAGAAGTGCTGCTGGTGGCAACCAATGGCGTTGGCTGGCGAATTGCTTTGGGTGGCTTCCCGGTACAGGGAAGGTACGGGCAGGGCGTGATCGGCTGCCGGTTGGATGCGAAAGTGAACCTGGTGGGGGTGGTGTACGGAAAGAAGAATCACCTGTATGCTCTGCATTTCAAGAAAGCGGCTGCCAAGACCATGCGCATGGATGTGATCGGGGAATGCCGCCGGGCAGGCAAAGGAGAAGCGCTTGTGGAACTGGCTGCTGCGGATGCCGTCACCCGCATAGTAGAAACCTCCGATCCCGGGGAGTGAGAGCGGAGGTTTATCAGCAATTCGGACAAGGGTTATGACTCTACAGAAAAGTGACTGTAGTGGTAAACGATCTTATTGTCCTTGAGTCCCAGGGTATCGCTGCCATTGTTGACTCTGGCACGGTATGACGTGCAGGTCCAGGTGTAGTGAATAGTGGGTCCGCTGGAGTTGCGGGAAGTCCGCGTGTAATTGCCTTGCGGGAGCCGGTTGATCATCAGGCGTTCGTAATACGTCTTGATCTTATCCGTACCCTGGAAGGTGAATTCGGGAGTCACCAGGACTGCGTTGGGGGCATACAGGTCTGCCAGGGCGGGTGCATTCCCTGAGTTCAAGCACTCAAAGATGTCATCGGTGATATCGTCTACCGGCGGGGGCAGTTCGCCAGGCCAGTTGTAATTGGCGATCGCATTCCATACGGGGACGAGTTTGGTTCGGGCATAATCCCATGAGAAGAAATTTGCTGCCGTGAGCCCGAGGCTTTTTGCGGTGTCCATGAAAAGGATGACTTCCTTGTCAGTGGGAGCCCAGTTGCCTTCGTAAAATGCCGGGCCGGTGGGAATGACCGGACGGTAGGGGTTGATCGCCTTGAACTCGGTCACACTGCGTTTCAGGTCATAATCCGGGTTGTGGGCGGACATCCAGTAAACCTGTGGCATGTTGTAATCACACTTTTCCAGGAAGGCCACGTACGGAAACGTGGGGTGATAGGAGGGCCAGCGGTAAGTGCTGAGGGCAACCGGGGTGGTGGGAAGACCCTTACGCAGCTCGGTCATGAACGTGCGCGCTACCTTGTCGCGTCCCGGTAACTTGAATTCTGCTTCTGCATCGATCACATAACCATCCAATGCCAGGCGCTTGACCTGTGAGATGGCAATAGCGGCTTCTCCGACCGGATTATAGCCGTAGATGTAATGCCAGCCCCACACCTGGATGCCTTTTGACCTCAAGGCGTCCGCCACTGGCAGGATCAGGTCGTTGCCCTGGCTGTCAGTATTGTATGGGCGGGTTTCATTGGCGATTTTGATCAAGACATGTGAAAATCCACAGGCAGCAGCCACGCCGGCGATGGCGGAGGCTCTACCGCCTTCGCAATCCGGGATCTTCCAGATCATCATTCCTTTACCTTTTAGCGTCATTCCTTTATCCTCCAGACAAGACTCAGGCTTACGCCTGGGGCGGGATGTTTCCTACCAGATCCAATTGGGGGGCAATGGTACGCATGGACGCGATCACATTGTCACAATGCTCCCACAAGGGAACTCCAAATTCCTCAGCTCCGCGCGCCATCTCTTCCCGGTTTGCACCAGCCGCGAAGGCTTTGTCTTTCCATTTCTTCTTCACCGACGAGGACTCCAGGTCAAAAAGAGACCTGGAAGGTCGCACCAGGGCAACCGCGGTGATCAAGCCTGTAATCTCGTCACAGGCATACAATGCTTTGGCAAGCAGGGTTTCGCGCGGCAGGTTCAAATGATCGCCATGGCATAAGATGGCCTGGACGATCTCTTCGGGGACGCCTCTACCTTTCAGAATTGGTGCACCTTCCAGTGGATGCTCTTCAGCAGTGGGGTGGATCTCCCAGTCGAAATCGTGCAGCAAGCCCGTGATAGCCCAGGTCTCTTCATCCTGCTCCAACCGGCGCGCATAAAAGCGCATGGCACTTTCAACAGCCAGCATATGCTTGACCAACTGCTGACTGCTGACAAATTCATTGACGATTTCAAACGCTGTGTTTCGATCCAAACCAGGCTTCCTTTTACTTTTGATCGGTGAACATGGGCTCAGGGTCACCCATGACGGGCAGCGGGCGGCTGACCCACACCTGCCAGATAGCCACAACCGTGGCCGGTATCTCCCGGATCGTCCAATAAGCCAATGAGTGAGACTGGTATTCGCGAAGATCCGCCGGGACACCGGAGACTTGCATGCCAAACCCGCGGCAGGTGAAGACCGCGCGCGGCAGATGGTAGCGCTGGGTCACGAGGATGGCTTCCTGCAGTCCAAAGATCTCCTTGGCGCGGTAACAGGTGTCGTAAGTGCGCCGGCCGGCATAATCCAGCACCAGGGCTTCCTCGGGTGCGCCCAGGCTCAAGGCGTACTCCTTCATGGAGGCAGGTTCGTTGTAATACACAAAGCGGTTATCACCGCTCAGGAGTATCTTTTCGACCTTGCCAGCCTGGAGAAGCTGCACCGCGGTGGAAACCCTGTCGCGTAAAACGGGAGAGGGCGTTCCGTCGCGCTTCAACCCTGCGCCAAACACAATTGCCGCACGGGTTTTTCCGACTGTATCGATGGTAAAGAGCTTTCCGACTGTTGAGAGGGCAGTGATCAGGCGTGGAACGCCCAGGAGTATCACCAATACAATCAGAGCCCACAAAGCGAATCGGAGTATCATGGTTATGATCTGCTTAAACATAGCAAGAATTGTACCAGTTTGTGATTTTGATCAGAATTTTGGACTAATAACCCAGGTAAGGCAGCAGGTCAATACCGCTCGCTTCCATGATCTGGGATAGACTGGCGTAGAGAGCGTCACTGGCTGTTTCCATGGCTTCCACCTGGGTACCGGTCAGGCTGGTTAGCACAGTAATGCCGGTTTCCGAGACACTGAATTCCTGGATGGATTTGGCGACATTGGTGGTGACTTCAGGGTTGGATTTATTGGTGAAGGAAATGTTCAAAGTAGGAATGATGGCATCCGACCGCCACACCACGACAATTTTGTCCAGCGCATCTCCCAGGTCTTCCAACTCGCTGGAGGTACGCGGATCGCTGGTGATGGCGTACGTGGCTCCAAAGTCACACACACCGCCGATGTAGAGGGCGCGAATCACCGCTGTGTTTGAGTGGGCATAAACAGGCTCGGTATATTCAACAGCGTTTTGGGCGAGCAGGGCGAAGGGGAGAATGGCCCCGGATAACGAAGTTTCATCCACAAAGCATGGGCGCATTCCATAAAATTGGTTCAGGGCGGAACCCGCATCGGCTGAGTTTTTCTCGGTTTCTTCGTTGTAATAGGCAGTGAATCCGGAATCAGCTTTAGCCAGGATTTGGGTACCGAAAGCGGTCACGCCAAAGCTGCGCGTGATCAATTTCACGGTAGCCACATCATTATTATGCGCGTAGATATAGGTAAGTGGCTGCATGAAAGCAAAAGTGACGGTACCAGCATCCATGCCTGCCAACAGATCGAAGGTGTTCTCAAAAACCGTGATCTTGAAAACGTACCCGGTCTGGTCGGCCAGGTATTGTAGAAACTCGATGGCAGCCGGTTCCTGCACGGCCTGGTCAGAGTAGACGATCCCGAGTACCACCGGATTGCTGGCCAATCCGAGGGGAGGCGGTATGGGGGTGGGAGTGAATTGTTCTGTGGGTGTGGCAGTGTTTTCAGCGGTGGCGGTGGGGCTGGGGGTAGGGGAAACATACACCTGCGGGGTTAAAGCAATCTCTTCAGTTGGCACAGGTGCTCCGCAGCCTGCCAGGGAAGCCAGAACAAAGAGCGAACCAATGATGAACGACAGAAAATGTTTGACTGTGACTTTGAGTCTGTGTAATCTCATAACCTGTTCGTCCATTCCTGAGTTTGATATTTGTTTTGTTCAATAGACTGTGCCAAGGCTATTTCCTGGGGTGTTAATGGCATGTTTTCAAATGAAACACCGAGGATGCTGGAAAAGCCTTCGATGAAGGCGTTGATCACATCCGACTTTTCAGGTGTCCGATCGAGGATTCTCTCCACTGTAGTGGCGCGGGCGAGCAATTTTTCACCGGCAGCCAAACGAGCTTTTTCATCCTGATAACGTAGCGCGTGCGTGATCCGGGTCAGGTCTCCAAAAAGAGGAAGCGAACCATGCTGAAGCAATCCATTGTATTTGCGTGCCTGGGCTGAACCCATCAGTTTTTTGCCCCGGAAGGTGATCTCGTAATTGGATGGCGTCTCAAAGCATACAGGATTGAGGTGTTGGGAATCTGCGATATCGTATTGCCGGTCAGCTTCCACTGCAATTCCGATAATGCGAAGGACCTGGACCAGCGCCGCGGAGATCTTGCGGTAACTCTCGAGCAGTGACCCTGCCAGGATGGGATCGTCCAGCGGGGCTGTAACCGAATAGGTAACCTCATCGATATGCAGGATGGCACGACCGCCAGTGGGGCGCCTGACCAATCCCCAATTGTGTCGGGTCAATCCATCCACGTCAACGTCCGTATGGGGTTGGGCGTAGCCCAGGGAAAGCGTACCTGGATCCCAACCGAACAAACGCAAAGTCGGCATCGTTTGCTTGCCGCCGGCCAATTGCAATAAGGCTTCATCTACCGCCATATTCCAGGAACCGGTTGAATCCGGATCAATAATTAATCGCCAATTGCGTCTCATGAGCTTATCCACCTAATTGTACTATAGCGACAGCAATGGATTTCCTGTATAATGTTTTCATATTTCTACATAATCCTAACTTGACAAACACTTGTATGTAAACTATGATTATCTCGTTTGTTCACAGTGTTAGGAATATGTGCCATCTTCGCCGCATACCTGGTTGATCGTCCGTCAAGGAAGAACTATTTATAATTGATTAGGTTGACATCAACAAAAGGAGGTGGTTGCAAACAAGGTAAAAGTACCGTTTACTCACACCATTACTTGGGCAATACACATATTTTCTTTAAGGAGAGAAAAATGACGAAGAAGTTGTTCCCCCTGATCAGCATCCTGCTGATCGCCGCAATGGCACTCGCTGCCTGCGCGAAAGCGACAGAAGCCCCGGTTGTACCGGAAGCCCCCGTCGCCACCGAAGCTCCGGTTGTGACTGAAGCTCCTGTCGTCACCGAAGCCCCTGTTGAACCCGTCACCATCAACTTCTGGACTAAAGAAGGTGAGAGCGACGGTGGTTTGCAGTATGTGCAGGCTCTTGCCGATGCCTACACCGCTGCCCATCCTGAAGTGACCTTCGTGATCACCAATAAGGAAGTTGAGACCCTGCGTGAGGACTTCCAGACCGCCAGCCTGGCTGGCGCTGCTCCTGAACTGCTCTGGACCGTTTCCGATCACCTTGGCCCCTTCACTGCAGCCGATTTGATCCAACCGGTTGACAGCCTCTTTGACCTGAGCAAATACGTCAAGAGCGCCACCGACGCTGTCAAGAGCCCGGATGGAATGACATGGGGTGTTCCCATCTCCAATGGTAACCACCTGATGCTGATCTACAACAAAGCATTGGTTGCAACCCCGCCCGCAAATACTGATGAGCTCGTTTCCATGGGTAAGGAATTTGTTGCTGCCAATCCTGGCAAATACTATCTGGCCTTCAACCAAACCGA
>DAONEZ010000070.1:0-7498 GCA_035403345.1 Anaerolineaceae bacterium | reverse complement strand
TGATATGCGGTACCACCAGCCCCACAAATCCGATGATACCGGCAAAGGCTACCGCCGCAGCCGTGGAAATGGTTGCCAGCAGCACTGTGATCCATTTCACGCGCTGCACCCGGATGCCCAACTGCTGCGCCTGCTCTTCTCCGAATTGCAGCACGTTGAGTGGATGCCCAACCAGTACCAGCCCCGTCAGGCCAATGACCATGAAAGGCAGGATGGCCAGCACCGGCTCCCAGCCGGCGCGAGTCGCTCCTCCAAGCAGCCACACCAGTGCACGGCGTAGCTCTCCGCTGGAATTGATCATCAAACCAGAGGTGACCGCCGAGGCGAATGAACTGACCGCCACGCCCGCCAGGATGAGATTGGTGGTGGGCACCGTCTTGCCGACGCGCGCCAACAGTGAAACAGCGAGCACTGCCAACGCTGCCCCCAGGAAAGCCGCCAGCGGGATGACCATCAGCCCCAAGGGGGCATACGGCCAATCGATCAGCATGGCCAGCACTGCGCCCAGCCCCGCGCCTGAGGACACACCTATGAGGAACGGGTCAGCCAACGGGTTGCGGAACAAGCCTTGATACGCCGCGCCGCTGCCTGCCAAAGCCGCTCCCACCAGCAGGATCAGAATGGCATGCGGAAGCCGCAGTTGCATAATGATCTTCAGGTAGACACCACCCGGGTCGAGGGTGGAAAGCCCGCCCTGCAATCCTCTAAAAAGCACGTCCGCCAGGGTGCGCAGCGGGATGGTCACGCTGCCCACCACAACACTGAGGACCACTGCCGCCAGCAGAAGCAGTACGGAGATGCCGAACGGGTTCAGCAGTCCTCGTTTTTTCATTCGTAAAGTTCCGGATGCAGCAGCCGGGCCAGTTCTTCCAGTCCGTCCACCAGGCGCGGACCGGGTCGGCTGACTAAATCGTCATTGAATGGATAGATGCGGTTTTCCTGCACCGCGGTCAGCCCCGACCAGCCGGCGCGGGCTGCAACCTGTTCCACGGTCATTCCATAGATCGAATCGCCTAGCAGGATAATGTCCGGGTCCTGCACCAGGAGCTGCTCGCTGCTGATCTGCGCCCAGGCGGACTGCAGGGCATCCCCCGCGTTCACCCCGCCCGCAGCGGCAATCAACTCGGAGAGGAAGGTGCCCGGTCCCGGCGTCCACGGATTGCCGGGACCGGAGCCGTCCAACTCATAGAAGACCAGCGGTCGATCCGCCGCGGTCGCCGCCAGGTCCGTGACCGCCTTGATGCGTTTTTCAAGCGAGGCGTTCAGCGCCTTCGCTTCCTTGTCCCGACCGGTGAGAATGCCCACCGAGGTGATCATCACGCTGATGCTGTCCAACTTAACCGGGTTGGAAAGGTAAAAGACCTTGAGACCCAGGTCTTCCAGCGCCTTCACCTGTTCCGGAGTGTTGATCTCTCCGGCGATCACCAGGTCGGGTTGAAGGCTGGCGATGGTCTCATAGGAATATCCGCCCATCGAGCCGCCCACATCCTGCACCTGCAGCGCTTCTGCCGGGTAATTGGAGAAGCTGTCCCGCCCCACCACCTGCCCGCCCGCGCCGATAGCGTAGAGCGTCTCGGTCACCGAGGGGGAAAGGGAGACGATGCGCTGCGCCGGCTGCTTGAGCTCGATCACCCGCTCAAGCCCGTCCAGCGCGGAGATCTTTCCGCCGTCATCCGAAACCTGCAGGGCCGAGCCGCAGCTTGTCAGCATGAAAAAGCCGGCCAACACGAACATGTACCTCCAAAGCCTTGAAACCATATGGACCTTTCTTCGGGGAAAGAAAAACCCCGGTCGCGAAAGGAGCGGGGGTTGGCTTGCTGCCGATGGTGCCCACCACTTCCAGCGAGAGTGTGGAATCACACTTCCTGGCGGGCGACCTGGCTGATCAGGATTTCCCTGAATCACAGTTGCGCGACAGCACCGGGTTTTCACCGGTTTCGCCTTTAAGCACGAGGCACCTGGAAGTAGTATTGAGTTGAAATGATTGTATGGGAGAAGGGGGGGAATGTCAAGCACCAGTCTGTGCGCATTATAATTACCGGTAATCGGAGCCTGGTTTATG
Organism: Anaerolineaceae bacterium; assembly: GCA_035403345.1. Taxonomy (GTDB): domain Bacteria; phylum Chloroflexota; class Anaerolineae; order Anaerolineales; family Anaerolineaceae; genus UBA6107. Next base: position 5,436 of record DAONEZ010000070.1, on the reverse strand, counting down.
CGCATCCCTTACGAAGTCCAAATTAGCGACCCGTTGCGCGCGAGCAACCTGAAACTGGTGCTGGCGGAATCCTGCACCGGCGGGCTGGCCGGGCACCTGGTGACCAACGTGCCGGGTTCGTCGGATTACTACCTAGGCAGTATCACCGCCTACGCCTACGAAGCCAAGGAAGCTCTGTTGGGCGTGCGGCATGAGACCCTGCAGCGTTACGTTGCCGTCAGCCGCGAGACCGTGCTGGAGATGGCGCACGGCGCCCGGCATGCGCTGGCAGGCGGGTTTCCGTTAGACTCCATCATTGGCCTGTCCATCAGCGGCATTGCCGGCCCGGGCGGCGGCCTGCCCGGCAAACCGGTTGGCACAGTCTGGATCGGCCTGAGCGCTGCCGATGGCGACCATGCCTGGTATTTCCACTTCCAGGGCAATCGCCTGCAAAACAAGCGCTCCGCTGCCCGCCAGGCACTGAAACTGGTGATCGCTTATTGCCATGGAACACTCCCGCCTAAAGAAGAAGATGAAATCCAGGAGAAATGATGTCATCTGAATTGGCCACAGCAACGAAACCCAGGAAAATTCTCATCCTCACCGCGGATGCCGGTTTTGGCCACCGCTCGGTCGCCAATGCCGTTGCCAGCGCGTTGGAGCTGGAGTACGGCTCCGCCGTGGATGTGTCCATCGTCAATCCCCTGGATGATGAAAAGGCACCACTTGTGCTGCGCGATTCACAGGCGGATTACGACAAGTGGGTGAAGAACGTGCCGGAACTTTACCAGCTCGGTTACAACGCCAGTGATGCCTTCATTCCTACCAGGATCTTGCAGAGTTACCTTTCCGTAGCCCTGCTTGAGGTGATGCGCAGCATCCTGCGCCAGTACAAACCGGACGCAGTACTCTCCACCTATCCGATGTACCAGTCTGCCATCATCACGCTTTTCCGCAGTCGCAAGTACCGCGTGCCCTTTTATACTGTGGTGACTGACCTGGCCACCGTGCACCGTTTGTGGTTCCACCCGGGGGTGGATGGGCTGCTGGTGCCCAACCAACTCGTAGCTGACCTGGCCATGAGCAACCAGGTGAAGGGCGAAAAGATACGCATCACCGGGATACCCGTCTCCCCTGCCATCGCAAACGAAAAACGCAACAAGGCAGATATCCGCATGGAACTGGGCTGGCAGGCAGACCTGCCTACGGTGCTGGCGGTGGGCAGCAAACGCGTGGAACGGCTGGTGGATGCCTTGAACGTGATCAACCATTACGGGGCTCCCTTGCAGGTTGTGGCGGTCACCGGCAATGACCAGGATCTGTTCAATGAGTTAAATCACTTCGACTGGCATATTCCCGCCCATATCTACGCTTTCGTCGAAAACATGGCGCCCCTGCTGCGCGCCTCTGACCTCATTATTTGCAAGGCCGGCGGTTTGATCGTCACCGAGTCGCTGGCCAGCGGGCTGCCATTGCTGCTCATCGAAGCCATCCCCGGCCAGGAGACCGGCAATGCAGACTACGTCACCAGTCGCGGTGCCGGGGATATGGCGCAAAGCCCGGTTGCCATCCTGGAAACTGTGCATCATCTTTTCAAAGATGATGCTGCACTGCTCAAAGAACGTGCCAGGAATGCCTGCAGCCTGGGCATGGACCAGGCCGCCTTTGATGCTGCTCACATCTTATGGAAAGCCGCCAACGAAAGGCCAAAACCAACACCTCGCAAGAAGATCCTACCAGTATTGGAAATTCCATTATGAGCTCATATGTAGCCAAGGGAGCTATCGATGCCGCCATCCTCATCTCTGCCCGGGCGGAATGGCTGGCGGCTCTTGATTTTTACAACAATCCGGCAGTCTCGGAAACTCCGTTCGGTGCTTCCTTTCAAATCAACATCGCTGGAAAAGATGTCCTCTTCCTGCAGGGCGGCTGGGGCAAGGTCTCAGCGGCTGCCAGCACGCAATATTGCATCGACACCTGGCATCCACAGGTGCTGATCAACCTGGGTACCTGCGGAGGTTTCGCCGGGCGGGTGAAACAGGGAGAGATCCTTCTGGTGAACGAGACGTTGATTTATGACATTGTGGAACGCATGGGCAACCCACAGGAAGCGCTGCAACACTACAGCATGCACATTGACCTGTCCCGGCTGCGCCCCCCATACCCTCAGCCGGTGCGTGTCGCCAGGCTGCTCTCCGCGGACAGGGATATCGACCCGGTTGAAATTCCTGCGCTAGTGACGCAGTACGATGCCATCGCTGCGGATTGGGAGTCGGGTGCCATCACTTGGACAGCCCAGCGCAACAACACCCGGCTGCTCATCCTGCGCGGGGTGAGCGACCTGGTGAGTGCCGCCGGGGGAGAGATCTACAATAGTCCGGCGTTCCAGCAGCGTGCCAATGAGATCATGACCTCCCTCCTGCAGCATCTCCCTGGTTGGATTGCCTGCATCGGAGAATAAAAACTCCGGAGGGTTTCTCCGGAGTCATTGGTGTTTATCCTAATTTTGAGCGTTCTTCTTCGATGATCTTTATATCCAGCTTGCGGAATAGCGGCTGGGGCTGCAGGAAGGTCTGCCCGGCTTGCAGTTGGCTGGGTTCCCACTTTCCGGTTGCCGTCGACTCATCGTAACGCAGCACGGTGTGCTCGCCCAGGTCATCCTGCTGAACCTGGGTGAACTGGCGGCCAAACAACGTGCCCTCATGCCCCAGGAAGCCATGCAGGCGTTCGCTGGTGAAGGGCAGGAAGGGCGCAAAGAGCACCTTGAGCGAGTCGATGGCTTTGATGGCCGTGAAGATCGCCCGCCCCGCTGTCGCCTTGTCCGTTTTAACCGCCTGCCAGGGTGCGGTGGTGTCGAGGTACTTGTTCACTTCTGATGCCAGGCGCATGGCTTCTGCCAGGGCCGCTCGCAGGTGAACAGCGTCCAGTTCTTCCCCCACGGTCTTGAAACCATCCTCCACCGTCTGCAGCAGGTCCAGGTCCAGCCCGGTCAGTTCACCGGGGTCGGGGACGATGCCTTCCCAGTGCTTGTAGGCGAATGCCAGCACTCGGTTTGCCAGGTTGCCCCAGGTGGCCACCAGCTCATCATTGTTGCGGTGGTAAAAATCTTCCCAATCCCAATCGGTATCCTTGGACTCGGGCATGTTCACGGTCAGGTAATAGCGCAGCGCGTCCGGGTCGTAGCGCGTGAGGAAATCATTCGCCCACACCGCCCAGTTGCGGCTGCCGGAGATCTTTTGTCCTTCCAGGTTCATGAACTCGTTGGCCGGCACGTCGTAGGGTAACACCAGCGGCAGTACCTTGCTGTTGCCAAGCACTTCATCTAATTGCTCCCCCGCACCGATCAACTCCGCCGGCCAGATGATGGCATGGAAGGGAATGTTGTCCTTACCGATGAAGTAGTAGGAGCGCGAATCCGGGTCCTGCCACCAGTTGCGCCAGGCATCCGGGTCGCCGTTCAGGCTGCTCCACTCCACCGAAGCGGAGAGGTAGCCAATGACCGCCTCGAACCAGACGTACAGGCATTTGCTTTCCCATTCCTTGCCGTCCGCCAGCGCCTCTGCCGGCAGCGGTACCCCCCAGTCCAGGTCGCGCGTAATGGGGCGCCCTTTCAGCCCGTCCGCCAGGATCTGTCCCAGCGATTGGCGCATCACATTTGGGCGCCAGTAGGATTCGCGCACCTTGAGGAATTCCACTACCAGTTCCTGCAGGCGGCTCAGGTCCAGCAGGTAATGCTCGGTGCTGCGCAGCTCCGGAGTGGAGCCGTCGATCTTGGATTTCGGCTCGAGCAGGAGAGATGCTTCCAGCATATTGCCGCACTTGTCGCACTGGTCACTGCGTGCCCCGGTATACCCGCAGATGTAGCAGGTACCTTCCACGTAACGGTCAGGCAGGAAGCGGCTCTGGCTGGTGGAATACCACTGCATCTGGCTTTCCTTGTATAAAAAACCGTTCTTTTTCAACGCGCTGAACATGGCCTGCGAGACGGTGAAATGGTTGCGCGAATGTGTGCTGGTGTACAGGTCGTAGGTCAACCCCAGCTTCTGGAACAGGTCCAGGAAACCGTGGTGGTAGCGCTGGTAAACCTCGTAAGGCGTGCTCTTTTCAGCGTCCGCCCGCACGGTGATGGGCGTGCCATGCGAATCCGAACCCGACACCATCAACACCTTGCGCCCGCGCAAGCGCTGGTAGCGCGCAAAGATATCAGCAGGCAGGTAGGATCCGGTCAGGTTTCCCACATGGATCTCGGCGTTGGCATAAGGCCAAGCGGCGGCAACTAATATGGATTCAGTCATGAACACCTCTTTTACTAATGGTGCAGGTATTTTAACATTAAAAAGTCTGCAATTTCCGACCTCGTCGTTGCCAAATCGCATGGAAAAAGCATACCTGCTCCGCTTGACCACTGCAGACCTCGTGTGTTATGATTTTTTCCCGAGGTAAAAATGTCAGAAAACAACCCCACTCCTGCCCCTCCCTTGCCGGGGATGGAAGAGGAGTTCAATCAAAATAATCTCCAGGGGCAAGCGGAACAACGTTCACCGGCAGAAAAATTATGGAACCAACTAGTCCACCTTGGATTGGGTGAAGCCAGTCTGCGCATCGGAACGGGCGTGCTTACGATCATCCTGGTTCTGGCTGTCGTTTGGGTGATGAGCAAGTTCTATCTCAAGAACCAGTCTGTTGAAAACGTCCTGGTTACGCCCGCATCCACACAGGCGGTGGCGTTGGCCTTGCCCAAAGCAGAAGAACTCCAACCGGTGCTTTACAGTGGATTTGGCATCAACCGCCAGGCGTTGTTGCATACCAACCAGCATGCCAAGCCGCGCAGCGGTATGACCGAATACACCATCGTGGCCGGTGATACGCTCTTCGGCATCGCCGAGCGCTATGGTCTGTTGCCTGAAACGCTCCTTTGGAGCAATACCCACATCCTGGGGAACGACCCGCATAACATCTACCCGGGTGTTGTCATCCTCATCCCGCCCATCGACGGCGCTGTGTATCAGTGGAACAAAGGCGATGGTCTGAATGCAGTATCCAAGTTCTACAATGTCACTGCTGAAGTCATTGTTGACTGGCCTGAAAATCAACTGGACAAGAATGCCCTGGGCGATTTCGCTATGCCGAACATCCCCGAGGGGAAACTACTGTTCGTCCCCGGCGGTAAGGGTGAGTTCACTGACTGGCTGCCAGATTTCGACCGGCTCACCCCGGCCCAAGCCGCCATCTTCGGCCCCGGTTACTGCGGCATCCTCACGCAGGGACCCATCGGCACAGGCACTTTTGTCTGGCCAACCACTGCCACATACCTGAGCGGATACGATTACAGCCCATCCACCAACCACTTTGGCATTGACATCGCCGGCAGCATCGGAAACCCAATCTATGCGTCGGACAACGGTGTGGTGGTTTATTCCGGCTGGAACAACAACGGATATGGTAATTTGCTCGTGG
>DAONEZ010000069.1:0-7498 GCA_035403345.1 Anaerolineaceae bacterium | reverse complement strand
GCCTTGCGGACAATTTCGGCTGCCGGATTGATAGTGCCCAAAACATTGGACATGTGGGTAAACGCCACTAGTTTTGGTGAATTTTCCAGCAGATGGTCAAAAATTTGCAGATCAAGCAGCCCTTCATCCGTAACGGGAATAAATTCCAACCGCAACTGTAATTCCTCAGCCAGCATCTGCCAGGGAACCAGGTTCGAATGATGCTCCATTTCAGTTAGGATCACCAGGTCACCGAGTTTCAGGTTACTTCTTCCCCAGGTTTTCGCCACCAGGTTGATGGATTCAGTCGTGTTACGCGTGAAAATCAGTTCTTCAGTGCAGTTCCCGCCGATAAACCTCAACACTTTCGAGCGGGCATCTTCATAAGCTGCAGTAGCAATCTCCGCCAGGGCATGTACGCCGCGGTGGATATTTGCGTTTTGCCTGCGATAGTAATTATCCATCGCATCAATGACCATCTGCGGTTTTTGCGCTGTGGCAGCGGAATCCAGGTAAATGAGTTTCTTGCCCGGATGAACTTCAGTTGCTAAAATCGGGAAATCTTCCCGCAGGTGACTGAATTCACTCATGGTAATAGTCCAGTGTTAATTAATTGGCTTTGGGAAGGTCAGGTCTGCTTTTTTTAACCGGCATGCGAATATGGGGAGATTTTTGTGGATACCATAAGATATGGTCTGGAACCATCCAGCCATCCGTCAGGTACACACTGGACCTGAATTGAACTGCCACCATCTTGGGATCAACCTGCACAACGATCCCTTTTAACCATCCGCGAATGCGCTCGCCGCCTTTTTCATGGTCGCAAAAAACCTCAACCATATCACCAACCTGGTAAACAAATTCGGAATCGGGTGGAGACATGAACGGTATGGCAGGCATTTTTCTTTCTCCGGTGAGCTTCTTTTTTGAATTGATCACTTAATTCTATATCATATCGGTTTAATTGTTACGCCCAATATGCTCCATTTTGTCTTTAATTGCTTTTTGGAACCTTTTCTTGACTCCCTCAAAAGGAATGCGCTGCATGATGGGGTCAAAGAATCCTTCAACAATAAGCCGCTCGGCAGTTTCTTTTGGCATTCCACGGCTTTGAAGGTAAAAGATCTCTTCCTTGTCGATCTTGCCAACGGTAGCGCCGTGGGTACAGCGCACATCATCGGTCAGGATTTCCAGCCCCGGGATCGAATCCGCTCGGGCTTTCTCACTGAGCACCAGGTTGCGGTTGGCCTGGTAGCCATCCGTGCGAGCGGCGTTAGGGGCTACATAGATCATGCCCTGCCAGACAGACCGGCTCTCATCCAACAATGCACCTTTGAACAGCAGGTCACTGGTAGTATCTGCAGCCAGATGGTTCTGTTGGGTGTCATGGTCCAGGTGCTGCTGGTTATCGGTGAAGTAGAACCCGGAGATTTTCCCGGTACTGCCCTGCCCGATCAGGTTGAGGTCGGAATAATTCTTGGTTAACTTGCTGCCTAGCGCGCCAAACACCCAATCCACACTGCCATCACGGTCAATATCCACGTTTTCCCGGGTGACATTCCAAACATTTTCTCCCCAGGATTGCAGCTCAACAAACTTTAAGCTCGCCCCTTGACCTACATATACATCGATTACACCTGTGTGCAAGGTCGATTTTATTAAATTTTGCGGAGAAGCAAATTCATGAACAAAGGTTACGGATGCACCATCCTCAAGGTACACGAATACGTGCGAACCGTGGGCAACGCCATCCTCCGGTGACCAGTAAAGGCTCTGTAAAGGTGACGAAACAACCACGTTCTTTGGAATGTAGAGCACGACTCCGGCCATAGGGAGTGCACCCGCCAAGGCAGAGAACTTTTTGCGTGGCTGCAAGTCCAACCGATTGATCAACCTCTCAACCAGTTCCGGGTATTTCTCCACAGCGCTGAGAATATCCTCGAAAATTACGCCTTGTGATACCAGTTCTGGATCCAAAAACCTGTCAACCGTTGAATGGGAAAACAGGATCTGCCCGCCATGCTGCCGGTCTGCCAGGCTGGACTTTAATTCTCTGGGAAATTTTATGTTGCCGGCATCAGAGCTCAGTAGGCGTAATTCAGGGAGATTGGCCGATTTCAGGCTCGTCCTGCGCCAATCTTCATCGGTTTCGGTTGGCAGAGGTATGGATTGATACAACTCCCAACTTTTCTTCCGGTAATCACGGATGATCGCACTCGCATCAGAAAACTCCGGTCGGATCGTCAGCTCACGTAGCGAATCCACGGACTTAATTGCCACTTTTTTAATCTTCAAAGATTCATTTGCCATATAAGGTTATGCCAGTGGTCCAATTAACCGACTGACCCCTCCATCTGCAATTGGATCAACCGGTTCATTTCGACAGCGTATTCCATAGGGAGCTCACGCACCAGGGGTTCAATGAAACCTGAAACGACCATGGTAGTGGCCTCATCCTGGCTCAGTCCACGGCTCATCAAGTAAAAGAGTTGTTCCTCTCCGATTTTCGAAACTGAAGCTTCATGCCCGATGGTTACGTTCTCTTCGTCAATTTCAATTGTCGGATAAGTATCTGACCTTGACTGAGGATCAAGCAGCAGCGCATCGCAGGAAACATTGGACTTGGCATTTACTGCGCCTTTGTAAACCTTGAGCAACCCTCTATAAGATGAGCGTCCACCAGCCTTGCTAATCGACTTGGAGGTAATTTTTGAACTGGTGTTGGGAGCAAAGTGGATCACTTTACCGCCTGCATCCTGCTGCTGCCCCTTGCCGGCGAACGCCACGGACAATATCTCCCCATGCGCGCCTGGGCCTACCAGGTAAGTAGAGGGGTATTTCATGGTCAGTTTCGACCCGAGGTTGCAATCCACCCATTCCATCGTGCCGTTTTCCTCGACCACCGACCGCTGGGTGACCAGGTTATACACGTTGGTGGACCAATTTTGGATGGTCGTGTACCGTACCCGTGCGCCCTTTTTCACCACGATCTCGATCACACCGCTATGAAATGAATTTGTGGAATACTGCGGTGCAGTACACCCTTCTACATAATGTACTTTCGCGCCTTCGTCTGCGATGATCAGCGAGCGCTCAAATTGCCCAATGTTTGCTGCGTTCAAACGGAAATAGGCCTGCAATGGCAATTCCACAGTTGTGTTCTTTGGAATATAAACGAATGATCCGCCTGACCAAACCGCCGAGTTTAATGCCGCGAACTTGTTATCCTCTATCGGAATGACCGTTCCAAAATACTGCCGGAACAGATCCGGGTGTTGTTTCAATCCATCTTCGATGCTCAGGAAGATGACGCCCTGTTTTTCCAGGTGTTCCTGGATGCTGTGATAGACCATTTCTGATTCATACTGGGCACCGACCCCTGCCAGGAATTTCTGCTCTGCCTCAGGAATGCCTAATTTGTCAAAAGTATTCTTGATGGTATCCGGAACATCTTCCCATGTCTTGCCGCTAGCTTCTGCAGGACGGACATAATAATAGATATTTTCCAAATCCAGGTCTGAAAGGTCTGGTCCCCAGGCAGGCATGGGGCGTTTCATGAAATGGGCCAAAGCCTTCAACCGGAATTCAAGCATCCATTCCGGTTCGGTCTTCATGGCGGATATCTTCCGGACTACGGATTCATTAAGCCCTTTTTCGGACTTATAAACGTAGTTTTCAGGATCCTTAAAGCCGTACTGGTATTCGCCTAACTTATCTAAGAAATCAGGTTTTTCACCCGCAGTCATGCAAAGCTCCTATAAAAACGGAATTAATCAGAATTTCCGTTCTCGTATTTCTCGCGAATCCACTCGTATCCGTGTTCTTCAAGATGCAGCGCCAGGTCTGCGCCGCCGGATTCCACGATCATTCCATTCATCATCACGTGAACAACATCAGGCTTTATGTAATTAAGCATGCGCTGATAATGGGTAATCAATAAAACACCGATATTTTGTTCCCGTAAATGGTTTACGCCTTCAGACACGATCTTCAACGCATCAATATCCAAACCGGAATCGGTTTCATCTAATATAGCGATTTCAGGTTGCAATACTGCCATTTGCAGTACTTCGGCGCGTTTCTTTTCACCACCGGAAAAACCTTCATTCAGGTACCTGCCGGCGAAAACCGGATCCATCTTGAGAACCTGCATCTTTTCTTTCAGCATTTTCCTGAATTCAGGAATGGCTATGCCTTTGTCTTCAGGATTTTCACCCTTCCGCTTTGCATTGACGGCCATGCGAAGAAAATTTGCCAGTGTAACGCCGGGGATTGACACTGGATACTGAAATGCGAGGAAAAGCCCAAGTCGCGCACGCTCATCTGTGGCCAAATCTAAAAGGTCTTTGCCCTTAAAACACACCGAACCGCTTGTTACTGTGTAATTGGGATGCCCCATCAATGTATATGCCAGCGTAGATTTCCCGGTTCCATTCGGACCCATGATGGCATGAACTTCGCCTTGCGGTACAGTCAGGTTTACACCTTTCAGGATCTCTTTACTTTCAATGCTGACGTGTAGATCTCGTATTTCTAGTACAGACATAATCAACTCCGCAAAACTTGTAAAATATTATAATATTTATTATAATATTCTTAATTATGATCAAGCTGAATGATTATAGCACAAGTGCTAATCTCAGTCAATATTTACCATATTTATCTTATTTATTCGAATTATCAGGTATAATTTCATAGAGCATAAGGCAGAATGATAAGCACACGAGAAAAAATACTCCAGGTTCTCCTAAATAATTCTCTGTCCACCATCAACGATCTCGCCGAAGCTGTGGGAATCAACCCAATTTCGGTGCGGCATCACCTCACTGCCCTGCAGGTTGAGGGCTCAGTGCAGGCAGTTGAAGAGCGCCACGGCGTTGGACGTCCCCGGCTGGCATATTCCCTGACGGACTCAGGTGCAGAGAAATTTCCTACTCGTTATCTGAATCTGACCAATCTACTCCTCTCACAGCTTAAAAACCGGCTTTCTAAAACAGATTTTGAAAACCTGTTTCGACATATCGGTCGGGAAATGACGGCGCAATTACCACCCAAGGTTCGGGCAAAATCACTGGAAGAACGTTTGGACATTTTGGCTGCCTTCATGACGCAACAGGGATTCACGCTGGAGTGGTCAAAAAAAGGCGAAAACTACGAGATAACGGAACTCACCTGCCCCTTTTTCCACATCGGGAAACATCACCCTGAAGTCTGCACTATAGACCAGACTTTGATCTCCACCGTGCTTACTGCACCGGTTAGAAAAGTCCAATGTCTTGTCGATGGTGATTTTCAATGCTCTTACATCCTTGAGCTCAGTAAAATGGAGAATTAATGGAAAATACTTCAAAACCCGGAACGAACCGTCCTGTTTGGGAAGCAGAAAGCACTTATCCTGAACTCTGCGATCAATTACGCAAAGGATTTAGTGAAATTACAGACCCTGAATTAGGATTAAACATCATCCAACTTGGCTTGATTCGTAATGTGAAGATCACGGATGAGAGCGCGATTGTAAAAATGATCCTGACAACACCATTTTGCCCTTATGGTCCTTCGATGTTAGAATCAGCCAGGCAGAAAGCCGAAGATGTTCTCGCAAGGGAAGTCGCCATCGATTTTGGGATGGACGCATGGGACTTCTCAATGATGGAAGAAGGGTTGGGAACTGACTGGGGTCTGTTTTAAGTCAATCGGTTCACATTAATCTCTCGGTTCTGGAGGTAAAAAATGTATAAGGGTGTTTATTTCCAGGCTGGCAAAGCTCCACAGGATTTAACCACGCTGGAGGAGATATCTGCTAGTTTATCGCTGCCCGATGGGATTACCTGGGTGAATCTCGAATCCTCCGAAAACGGTGAATTGCTTCACATCCTGCGCGACATATTCAAGTTTCATCCTCTGTCTATAGAAGACTGCCAGAGCCAGGGCTATCAGTCACCCAAGATCGATGATTATGGTGATTACATATTTCTCATTGCACACGCCATTGATCCCCGGAAAGACCTGGCAGATCTGAAGACCCTTGAGCTGGATATTTTTCTCAGCTCACGCTTCCTCGTGACCTGTTGTGCAGATGCAGCCATTCCCTTCATGCCGCGCGTGCATGCCCTTTTCCATAAGGATTCCCGCTTCTCCACCTACACTTCCGATTTCTTATGCCATTCGATCCTGGATGCGCTGGTGGATGATTACCTGCCGCTCATTGATCAGATGGAAAGCGAAACTGAATACCTTGAAGACAGCGTAATGGAAAAGCCCACTACAGTCACCCTCAACCGCCTTCTTTCGCTCAAACACAGCATCATGGAATTGCGACGCATCATCGGCCCCCAGCGTGAAGTTTTGAACCGCCTTTCGCGCAACGAGTATTCCCAGATCACTACGCAAAGCCTGATGTACTTCCGTGATATCTATGACCACCTCATCCGCATCCAGGATTTATCTGACCTGATCCGGGATATTCTGACGGGTACGCTGGATATCTACCTCAACGCCAACAGCCTGAGACTGAACGAGATCATGAAGGCGCTTACCATTGTCTCAACGATATTTCTGCCATTGTCATTTGTCACAGGTGCTTTTGGCATGAATTTTTCGCGTATTCCAGGCGCTTCACACCCCTGGGGATTTTATATCACTTGTGTTGCCCTGGTATTCCTCGGTCTGGGAATGCTGTTTTACTTCCGTAAAAGAAACTGGTTCTAGGATAAAAAACGGGACTGGTTTTCCAGTCCCGGTCAGTTTTAGATCAAGCCCATTTCTTTGCCCACTTTTTCGAACACCTCCAGCACCTTTTCCATTTGATCATCAGTATGGGTTGCCATGTAACTCGTCCGGAGTAATTGGTGTCCGGCGTTGACCGCCGGAGAGATCACCGGGTTCACAAACACACCGTTGTCAAATAACTTTTTCCAGGTCAGGAAGGTACGCTCATCATCTCCGATGATGATCGGGATCACCGGAGTGACCGAGTTGCCAATGTTAAATCCAAGTGAGGTGAACCCTTTGCGCATTTTATCTGCAATCTCGCATACCCGCACACCGCGTTCAGGCTCTTCGCGCATCACCTGCAGGGCAGCCAGCGCGGCAGCAGCATTGGCCGGCGGTATGCTGGCGCTGAAGATCAGGGCACGCGCGGTATGTTTGATATAGTGGATCGAGTCCTCCGCTCCTGCGATGAATCCACCCAGTGAGGCAAATGACTTACTGAAAGTGGACATGATCAGGTCAACATCATCAGTAACACCAAGATGCGCGCTGGTTCCCCTTCCGCCGCCCAGTACACCCATTCCATGGGCATCATCCACCATCACACGCGCTCCATATTTCTTCGCAATTTTGGTCAATTCCGGCAATGGTGCCAGGTCGCCTTCCATGCTGAACATGCCATCCACCACGATAAGGGTCCCAGCAGTCTCTGGGATGGATTTAAGGACCTTCTCCAGGTGCTCTATGTCGTTGTGGCGATAACGTTCGATCTTACCGTAGCCCAACCGTGCTCCGTCCACAATACTGG
>DAONEZ010000068.1:0-7830 GCA_035403345.1 Anaerolineaceae bacterium | reverse complement strand
ATTATCCATTTCAGTGATCAGCGAGTTCTGCGACGGGTTCACCCACAAGCGCGTCTCATCAAAGAACCCCTGTTTCAGCATGTCCTCTGGCGGAAATTTACGGAGCTGCTTCTTTTGATTCTTACCGTAAAACATACTTGTGATGAGCACGCCGATCAGGATGCCCCCGATGACTGCCAGTGCCATTACCAGAATGCCAATTAGTGTCTCCATTATTCACCTGGAACCTTTCCACACCGTCAAATACCATGTACTGGTTTAATTATCACCGCTTTTGGGATATTTGCAACCAATGAATTTGTTATAAAGGCTGGCATTTGGGGCAATAGCGCGTGCCGCGTTGACCAACAACTATACGCTCGATTTTTGTCCCGCAAGTTGTGCAAACCTGACCCTGGCGCTGATAGACACGGAAGTAGTTCTGGAACTCCCCGCCGCGATACACCCAATCGATGCTGGCCCCATTCCGCCGGATGCCCTCTTCCAGCACCTCCCGAATGGCTTGGTATAGCCTCTCACTCTCCTGCATCTTAAGCGATGAAGAACGACGCCGTGGATGCAAGCCTGCCCTGTGCAGGGCTTCGTCCGTGTATATATTCCCCAATCCAGCCAGGAAAGCCTGGTCCATCAGCAGCGGCTTTAGCTCCCTTGAGCGAGCCCGTAACATTTGGTGTAATAATTCCGCACTAAATGCATTCCCCAATGGCTCAGGTCCCAACCCGCCCACAACACTTTGCGGATCATCCACTGCCCAGATGCGCCCGAACTTGCGCGTGTCATTGAACACGAGGCGCGTGTCATCCCCAAAATGGAAGATAACACGGTCATGTGCCAGGCACGTAGCGGATTCCTGCTCCACGCGGATATCGCCACTCATGCGCAGGTGAAACAACAACCACCCGCGCGATAATTCCAGCACAAGGAACTTGCCGCGCCGGTCGACCTCCCGGATCTCCTGGCCGACCAAACGTGTGTTCACTTCTGCAGGCAACGGTTCAGCCAGCGTGCGCTCCCATAGAAGTTCCACGCTGCGGATGACCCGCCCGATGACACTGCCTCCCGCAAGGCTACCCCCGGATGAGGTAAACGCCGTTGAATTGCGCAGGAACCTGGCAATCGTCTCTACTTCGGGTAGTTCAGGCATGAGAAAATGAGTGACAAATTACTCGTTGAACAACTCGCCCACGCTGCGCCCTTCGTTGGCCCGCAGGATGACCTCTCCCAGTAGAGGAGCTATGGAGAGGATCGTCAGGCGGCCATTAAACTGGGCTTGTTTTTCAGCCGGAACCGGGATGGTATCCGTGGTGATGAATTCGGTCACCGGTAGGGCTGCCAGGCGTTCTGCAGCATTGGCAGAGAAAACGGGATGCACGAACACCATGTAAACATTTCGTGCACCGTTCTGCTTCGCCAGGTTCACAGCCTGCACCATCGATCCACCGGTATCAACCTCGTCATCCACAATCACCACGTCGCGGCCATTGACGTCACCGATCAGGGTTAAAGCCTCCGCCTTGGCATCGTTGCTCACCCGGCGTTTCTCAATGAACGCCAGGGGAACATCCATCGAGACGGCAAAGTTGCGCGCTTTCTTGGCAAAACCAAGGTCGGCAGTGACCACCACCGGCCTCTCCATTTTCGTTTTCTTCGCCTTTAGGTAATCGATGAGGGTATAGAACGCGGTCAATACGTCACCCGGGATGGAGAAAAAGCCCTGGATCTGCCCGGCATGCAGGTCCAGGAACATGTAGCGGTCAGCCCCGGCCACTTCGATCATATCCGCTACCAGCCTGGCTGTGATGGGAATGCGCGGCTGGTCTTTCTTGTCCGAGCGGGCGTAACACAGGTAAGGCACAACCGCAGTGATGCGCGCTGCTGAATCCAGGCGCAGGGTTTGGATGAGGATGAGCAATTCCATCAGGTTGCGGTGCACCGGTGCTGAGGTGGTCTGTATTACATAACAATCCTGCCCGCGCACGCTGGAATGTAACTGGACGAAAAGGTTATCGTTCGGAAATGGGAAAATTTCCCGGTCACACAGGGTTAAGCCCATGTGAGCAGCAATCTTGGCTGCCAGATCAGGGTGCGAAGTACCGGCATACAATTTGATGTCACCGTACTTCATGCGATCATGTCGGGCTGAATGTAATACAGGCATTATTTACCTCACTTGGTTGTTCTCGCATTCCATTCGGAATGCAACACACTCATCACCAGCAGGTTCAAATACCTGCCATTCTTGTAGACGCCTTCACGCAGAACTCCCTCATGCACGAAACCGGCGGCTTCATAAGCTTTAATGCCGCGCAAGTTATTTTCATACACATGCAGGTAAATCCTGTTCAAGTTCAAATGCTCAAAGCCGTGTTTAAGCGTGAGGCGTGCGGCTTCACGTCCGTAGCCTTTGTTCCAGTAGGCCTTTTCGCCGATCATGATCCCGAACTCAGCCGCCAAGTGAACGGGTTCCACGTTATGCAGCCCGGTGTTGCCGATATGCACCCAATCCTGCCCTACCAGCACCTCGATGGCCAGGATCTGTCCCTCCTGAGGCGGGATGGCAGCTTGCCTGGCAAACCAGGCCTCCTCCATCACGTGGGAAAGCGGTGAATTAATAAGCAGGTACTCGGTTACCTCGGGGTCATTCAACCAGCGCACGAAACGCGGGATGTCTTCCCTTTCAATGGCCCTCAGGCGCACACCGTTACCAAGGATCATGGATCACATCCTTCCGGATTACGGGTTCAACCGCGTGGGTCCCCTGAAGATGTACACCGCTTCGCGGATGTTGGGCATGTTCAGCATGACCATCATCAGGCGCGAGAGCCCCAGCCCGAATCCGCCGTGCGGCGGGCAGCCATAACGGAAGAAATCGATGTAATACTGGATCGTTTCGAGGTGCAGCCCTTTCTCCAGGGCCTGCTGCTTCAGGATCTCCGGGCGGTGTTCGCGCTGGGCTCCGGTGGTGATTTCAAGACCATTTGCGATCAAGTCAAAGCTGCGCGTCAGACCCTGGTCTTCCGGGATGCGCATGTGATAGAACGGACGCACGGAGATAGGCCAATCGGTGATGAACACAAAGTCGTGGTTGTATTTCTCTTTCACGTAGGCCGCGATCTCCCGCTCGCCGCCCGGGTCAATATCACCCTTCTTGTCAGCCGGCAGTGCATAACCGCGCGACTTGAGGATCTCGACCACTTCCTTCATAGGAATGCGCGGGAACGGCACCTCGGGTACTACCAGGTCAACCCCAAATTCCTCGCGGATGGCGTCGCCGTGGGTTTCCTTTACCCGCTTGTAGATGTACTGCAGCCAGCGTTCTTCCATCGACATCACGTCTTCGTGCGAGTTCACCCAGGAGATCTCCAGGTCAACGCCGGTGAACTCGGTCATGTGCCGGGCGGTGAAGGATGGATCAGCGCGGAAGACCGGCCCGATCTCAAAGATGCGCTCGAATCCGGCTGCCATGGCCATCTGTTTGTAGAATTGCGGCGATTGTGTCAGGTAAGCTGGACGCTCAAAGTATTCCAGGGAGAACAGCTCTGCGCCGCTCTCGCTGGGGCTACCGGTGAGTTTGGGGGAATGCACTTCGATGAAATTATTGGCCAGCCAGAACTCGCGCATGGCCATTTCCACCGTGGTCTGCACTTCGAAAAACAGGTGGTTGACCGGGCGCCGCAGGTCCATGTAGCGCCAGTCCAGGCGGTAATCCAGCACCGGCAGGGTATCGGCAAAGGGATCAAACGGCAGCGGGCTTTCGGCAACGCCTTCCACCACCAGGGATTCCAACTGAATTTCCAATCCGTTCAACTTGACCACCGGGTTGTCAATCACTTTTCCCGTCACGGTGATGGCGCTCTCTGCGCCAAGTTTGGAGATGGTCTCAGCCAGGGCTTCATCGTTGGGCTTCCAGTGCGCCACTTGCGCCAGTCCGCTGGGGTCGCGCAGGATGAGGAATTGAATCTTCTTCTGATCCCTCAGGGTCTGCAACCAGCCCTGCAGTTTGACAGTCTGATCGATCTTACCGCGTAGGTCTTTGATGAACGTGCGTTCCATTTTGTCTCCTGAACAATAAAGAATGAATGCTTTTCTATTATAAGTAGATTTCAGCCAATCAGCGAGTTCGCGATCGATCCGGGTGAACGTTTTCGTGCATAAACTTCCTGCAACAGCGCTTCATATCTCTCGGCTGAGACACCCTGTTTCCACTTGCGCACCAGGGCTGCCTGAAGTTGATGCTCCACTTCGTTGCGCAGGCGTTCCTCATCCCTGGCTTTCAATAACCCGCTGCGCTCCAGGTACTGCCTGTGACGAAGCATCGCCTCGACCACTTCTGCAGAACCCTGGCGCAGGGTAGCCACTGTGCGCAGAACAGGTGGGGTCCAACCCTCTTGTACAACACCTTGTTTGGTATCCTTCTGCATACGATGGTTTCCATTATGCTCAAGGGGGTGTACGTAACCCAATTCGAGGTTGGCTCGCAAAGCACGTTCCGTGTTTTCCACGCCCGGCAGGTCGGCCTTGTTGATCACCAGGATATCCGCAATTTCAAGGATGCCGGCTTTGATGGCCTGGATGTCATCCCCCAGCCCGGGGGAATCCACTACCAGTGTGGTATGCGCCAGTCGAGCGATATCCACTTCGTTTTGACCTGCTCCGACGGTCTCCACCAGGATGAAGTCAAACCCGGCAGCGTCCAGCATCTGCACCACGCCGGCTGTTGCGCCAGCCAGCCCGCCCAATTCGCCGCGTGTGGCCATGGAGCGGATGAACACGCCCGTGTCACCCGCCAGGTCGCGCATGCGCACCCGGTCGCCCAGGATGGCTCCACCCGTAAAGGGGCTGGAGGGATCGACGGCCACAATCGCGACGGATTTACTACAGGTTTGGCGCAGTTCCAGCGCCAGGCAGGTGACCAGGGTGGATTTACCCGTGCCGGGTGCACCGGTAATGCCTACCAGATGCGCCTTCCCGGACCTGGGGAACAGGTCGTCCAAAGCCCGGCGGCCGGCATCTGTTCCGTTTTCAACCTCGGTCAACAGGCGGGATAACACCAGCCGGTTTCCGGATAGCACTGCTTCGATATCAACCATCGGGGCTCACACGTCTCAGAAAACTCAGGCAGGAACTCCTGCAAGGATATCTTCAATGATCCTGGTTGTGGCGGTTCCGGGGCCGTAAATCTCGTCCACGCCAGCCGCTTTCAACGCGGGCGCGTCTTCCTCCGGGATAATGCCTCCGACGAAGATCCTCACGTTGTTTTGCCCGTTGGCACGAACCAGCTCAACCACCTTTGGCACCAGCACCAGGTGGGCGCCGGAGAGAATGGAGAGTCCAATAACATCCACGTCCTCCTGCAGGGCGGCCTCGGCGATCATAGCCGGGGTTTGCCTGAGTCCGGTGTAAATGACTTCCATGCCGGCGTCGCGCAGCGCGCGCGCCACTACTTTCGCACCGCGGTCATGTCCATCCAATCCGGGTTTTGCGATCAAGACACGAATCTTCCTGTCAGACAAGGGTCACTCCTTTCGTGGATGACATCCGTTGTTTTTCTAATTTTACACTCATACCGCCGTGACAATATTCCTCTTTTAGGGCTCATTTGTCTATATTTTGTAGAATCGATCAGAATTCGAAAACGTTAAGTATGAAAACATCATAAGGGCATCGTAAAGAATAATTCTAATGGATTGAAACGTGCATCAGGGAAAGTATTATTGCGTTAAATTCAGCGGGTTGTATCATCTCCTAAACATTGATACGACATTCTTCAATTGGGATTCATGTAATCATAAATTGGATGGATGGAGACTTATTCTTATGCTTATTTAAGCCGCGAAATAGATATAATAAAGATATGGATTCTAAAGGAGGAGAACATGACAGATGAGAATTTGAACATACCCGCAGAGCAACCCGAACCGGTCACCCCGGAACCTGTTACCCCTGCACCGGAGACCCCTGCTCCGGTTGAGGAGAAAAAGGAACGCAAATCCTTGAGTTGGTGGGCGGTGCTCAGCCTGCTGGCCGGCATCGGCACTTACGTGTGGTTCTTCGCCATGATCGGATCGAAGACTGTTCTAAGCCTTGCTACAGCCCCAATCCTGGCATTGTTTGCCATCATCACCGGACACAAATCCAGGGCTGACATCAAGAAAAGTGCAGGGCCCCTGGTTGGAAAGAAGGTCGCCAATGGCGGCCTTGCCCTGGGTTACCTTTACTTCATCATTGCCATATTCCTCATCGGTCTTTCTGTAGCCCTGGGAATTGGCATCCTGAAGATGTTCGGCCTGTAATAGAAAGAGAGGAACAATGACTATTCCAGATAATTTCGGCATCCCTCCGCATGTCCCTGCTCCCACGCCCATGATCCAGGCCAAGGATAGCAGCCTGGCCATTGTCAGTCTCATTACCGGCATCCTGGGCTGGCTTCTCCTGCCGTTCATCGGCGCGCTCACTGCCGTCATCACCGGACACCTGGCCAAAAAGGAGATCCGTGAAAGCGGCGGCATGATCACCGGCAAGGGCATGGCCACAGCCGGCTTGATCCTCGGTTATGTCCAGATCGGATTTATCGTCCTCGGCATTATCATCATCACCCTGCTGGTGATTTTCAGTCCCTCCCTGGTGGACTGGGCCAACAATCTAAATTTCCAATATTGATCCTTCACACCATGAACCCTCACCCCGGCCAAAACCCGGGGTATTTTGCTACCTATTTTCTGATGTTACGTATATTTGGTAACAACAAAAATAGGAGATTGAAATGACCATACCTGAACTTAACAACCCTGTATATCCACCCGCCAAGCGCGAGAGCACTCTGGCCATCATCAGCCTGATCACAGGCATCCTGGGCTGGACCCTCCTGCCCTTTATCAGTTCCATCGTTGCGGTCATCACCGGACACCTGGCCAAGAAAGAGATTCGCGAAAGCGGCGGAACGATGTCAGGCGACGGCATGGCCCTGGCTGGCTTGATCCTCGGCTACACCATGATCGGCCTCACCATCCTCGGCCTAATCCTGTTCTTCACTGTCATCATCGCCATCATCCCCGGCATCTCGAACTGGTTCAGCAGCGTTTCTGGCCTGCTGCCGTTCATGATGTAACGAGTAGATTCAACACGAAACGCCCGGAGGTCAACTCCGGGCGTTTTCATTTTTTGCTATCTTCTACCAGACCTAAGTTGTACAACCACATGCATGCAAACGGGTTAATGGTAAACTTATTGCGCTAACTACAGAAAACGAGGAAACAGACACTATGCCAGCCATCTATCCATTTACAGCAGTTGTCGGGCAGGAACGCATGCGCCGCGCGCTCGTATTGAACGCCGTTGACCCGCGCATCGGGGGCGTGCTCATCCGCGGCGAACGCGGCACGGCCAAATCCACAGCCGCCAGGGCGTTGGCTGCCCTGCTGCCCAACGTGGAGGTGGTGGACAATTGCCGTTTTGGCTGCGATCCGCACAAACCAGCCACCTGGTGCACCGAGTGCCGTGAACGCGCTGAAAAGGGTGAGAAACTGGTAGCAGTCGCCAAAACCACGCCTTTCGTCAACCTGCCTGTTTCCGCCACCGAAGACCGCGTGGTGGGCACCCTGGATATCGAAAAGGCCATCCAGAAAGGTGTGCGCAGCTTTGAACCGGGTGTGCTGGCAGCCGCCAACCGGGGACTGCTGTATATCGACGAAGTTAACCTGCTCGATGACCACGTAGTGGACGTCCTGCTGGATGCCGCTGCCATGGGCGTGAACATCGTTGAACGGGAAGGCATTTCCTTCTCCCATCCGGCGCGCTTTATCCTGGTGGGCACCATGAACCCGGAAGAAG
>DAONEZ010000067.1:0-7841 GCA_035403345.1 Anaerolineaceae bacterium | reverse complement strand
TCAACTTCCTGCCAGCCGGCTTCTTCGCGTGCGCGCATATAGGAGAGAATGAGATTCCCATTCTGGTCCTCAGGGTTGATCACATAAACCGGAATTTCCTGACCAATTTTCAGGTCAGCGAGTTCGTCACTGGGAATCAACTCATATTCCTTACCAGTGATGATCCCTTCGGATTTTGTGCCTACACTGACAAGGATTTGTCCGGGAGTGATACTGGCAACCACACCCTTTCGAATTTCGCCCTGGGTTGGAAAATCAATACCCAAGCCTTCCTTTTCAAGAAGTGAGGCCATGTTGTTTTGATCATTCTGGTTGTTTTCGGGAACTTGCCCCCCATTTGTTTGGGCATCATTTAGGTCCATATGATCTGTTACTCCAGCGGATGAGATGAGCCCAAACGAAACCTAACACTCCCATGGTTGAGAAACATTGAAGTCTCCTGGGCTATAACGATTTATTATTATAACTCATTTACCCTGTCAAGTTGCTTAATTCATACCGATTTTTCGGTTAATGTCTGCGGCGTTTCTTCTTTCCTGAAGCAGATGCATCTACAACCGGTTTTGGCGCTTCTGCCTGGATGACGGGCAACGGCTGCTTCTCTTGTGCCTGGCTGCCCGGACGGCGCGGCTGCAGCAGGAACATCTGGCTGATGACGCCAGAACGGATGTCACTGAGCAATTCCTTGAACATTTCCGAGGCTTTACCCTTGTATTGCACCAGTGGATCACGCTGTGCGTATGCTTCCAGCCCGATCGAAACGCGCAGCGCGTCCACACGCGTCAGGTAATCCACCCAAAGGTTGGAAATTTCGGTCAACAGGATGTGGCGGTGGATCTGGTTCTGAACCCGCCTGCCAAGCACAATTTGCAGGGTTTCCTTCTTGTCTTCAGCCAGTTCATCGGGTGAGCGCTCTGCCAGGGTCTGCCAGGTGTCCTCTCCCCATTCGGCTGCCAGGGCTTGCTGCAGGGAGTCTTCCAGGTTGCCAAGTTGGTTAGCGGAAAGGCGGAACCGTTCAAACTCAACCTTGCCCCACACGTTCTCGAGTTTTTCCTGGGTCTCTTCCAGGTGGTCGAGCACATCCGCAGTAACACGTTGGACAGGTTCATCCTGCATCATGCGGGCAGCCATGAAAATATAGTTAAGCAGGCTGACCCGCTTGAGTCCGCGCTGATGAGTACGTGGATTGATGGCGACTTTTTGACCCACGCTCATGTTGATGAGCAGGTCGATCAGCCCAATGTCATCCGTGCTGTCGGTCGGGGTTGATTTCAGGATGGCATCGATGTTCTGTGTGATTTGACCCTGGGGGGCCAGCAGGTTGGTTTTGCGCTGGCTCAGGAGCGATTCCACCTGGCGTAACAGCCCTTCGGACACTTCGCCCCAGCCCAGGTCTTGCAGGTCAGCAGCTCGCATGTTCAGCGACTCGTCCAGCCGGCGTTCAATAGCGCCGATGGTGCGGGAGATAGCCAGCATGTTGAAGGCTTTCCAAACCTGGTCAGCCAGTTTTTCTTTTACGTTCCTGTCAGCTTGCGGCAGCAGGCGCAGGTCCTCGGAGTTGAGGCGCAACTGTACTCTCACGAGGTTCGAGATCTCCTCCAGCATTTGCTGCGGGCGGCGCTGAGGCATGCCATCGTCTTTGCCTTCCTCTTCCAGACCGTCAAAGAAAACATCCAGCGTATCCTGGCGTTCCGCGCGGATCTGGTCAACGTTGTCCTCGGTCTTTTCAAGCAGGCTGTTGGTCGCGCGCAGGATGTGCTCCTGTTCTGCGTCCAGGGCCTGTTCGGCGATCTCCAACAGGGCTTGTTTTAGAGCCGCATCATCACTTTTCGAGCCCAACCTGTTTTTTAAGGCACTCAAAACCAGGTTCAAGGTATAAGATGGAGCGCGGATGCCCTCGGCTTCAAAGACCATTGAGGGCTGCACCTCTTCCAGGTATGCCAGCAGCTTCCATGGGCCTTCTTCATCCTTCAAGGCTTTCGGGATGCGTTCATTCAGTTCCGTGCGCAGGATCTCGACAATGTCGTCGTGCAGATCCTCTTTTTCAAAAGTACGATCGCGTTCACTGTAGATGCGATTGCGCTGGGAGTTAAGCACATCATCGTATTCCAGCAAGTGCTTGCGCACATCAAAGTTGTTGCCCTCCACGCGCTCCTGGGACTGTTCCACCAGCCGGCCCAGGATGCCGCTTTCAATGGGCATGCTCTGGTCCACCTTGAGGCGTGCCATTAGTCCTTCCATCTGCACGCCGCCAAACAGGCGCATCAAGTCATCTTCCAGTGAGAGGTAGAAGCGGGAAGAACCGGGGTCTCCCTGGCGGGCGGCACGTCCGCGCAACTGGTTGTCAATACGGCGTGCCTCATGGCGTTCCGAGCCAATGACGTGCAAACCGCCCAGTGCGCGCACTTGTTTCATATCCTCTAGGTAAGTGACAAATGTATTTACGGATTCTTCGTAAATACCGTAATCCTCATTGGTCAGTTTTTCCAGTGCCTGGCGGCGCTCTTCGTTGGATAGTTCATAAGGTTCCTGGATGCCGGCTTTTTCCAGCACGCGGATGACATCCGCCAGGACGTCCTCGCTCAACTCGCCGCCTAACTTGATGTCCACACCGCGGCCGGCCATGTTGGTGGCGATGGTGACCGACCCAAAAGCGCCTGCACGGGCAATGATCTGGGATTCCTCGTCGTGTTTGCGGGCGTTCAATACCTGGTGCGGAACTCCGCCTTGCAGGACGGCCAGCACGCGATCTCGGGTAGAGGGCGGCAGGCCGAGCAGAACCAGCCATGCATCCAGTAACTCCGGGTCTTCCGGATTGATGGAGGACAGGCCGGCCTGGCGTGCTACTGTTCGTATCTCCGGGACATTCAAGTCGCCCAGTGGCTTGTTCAGGAACTGCAGCTCGGCGATCTCCATATCGGCGGATTTGTTGTTTTTCTTTACCCAGGCGTCTCTGATGAGCATGGTTTGCGCCAGGCGGCGCACAGATTCAGACCCAAGGCGCTGCGACAGGCGTTCCGAATGTTCCACCGAGGTGGTGCCCACCAGTTGCGGTCGGCCGATGGCGTAATAATGGATGACCTCAGCCACAATAGCTCGCAGCTTGCCTTCCTCAGTGCGGTATACCATATCGGGGAAATCCTGCCGCCGCCAGAAAGCTGGTTTCTTTTCAGGGTCATCCTTGCGTGAATAGTACTGCACGGCGTATCCCTGCGGATCTTTCGTATCCACCACTACCAGGGGGCTTTCGCGCTGCTCAGCCACGTATTCCAGGTTCATGGGGATGGGCAGAACTTCCAGCTTATAGATCTTGGAAAACTCCTCCGCTTCGGTTAACGCAGTGCCGGTCATGCCAGCCAGTTTTTCGTACATGCGGAAGTAATTCTGGATGGTGATGGTGGCGTAGGTCACATTTTCGGGCTCGATGCGCACGCCTTCCTTGGCTTCCACGGCCTGGTGCAGCCCCCCGGACCAGCGCCGGCCGGGCATGAGCCTGCCGGTAAACTCGTCCACGATGATCACCTTGCCGCCCTGGACGATGTAATCCTTGTTCTTTTTATATAAATGTTGGGCACGAAGTGCCTGTTCCAGGTAGCCAAGGGCGCGAGCCTGTTCGGGGGAGATGTCCTCTGGGCGATCCGGGTTGCGCAGCGGGGTGTTGAGGATCTCTTCAACGTGCGCCTCTCCGATCTCGGTCAAGGAGACCTGGCTGTCTTTTTCGTTGATTTCCAGGTCCTCCGGGTTCAAAGCACGCACCACCTGTGCCATGGTGACGTAGCCCTCCACGTCTTCGGACGCCGGACCGGAAATAATCAACGGGGTGCGTGCTTCATCGATGAGGATGTTGTCCACCTCGTCCACGATGGCGAAGTAATGCTTGCGCTGTACGCGCTCTTCCAGGGTCATGGTCAGGTTGTCGCGCAGGTAATCAAAGCCGAATTCACTGTTGGTGCCGTAAGTGATATCCGCTGCGTAGGCTTCCTTACGGGAGACCGGGCTGAGCAGGTTCAAGTCTTCACGGGCATTGGGCCGCTCGAGGTCCACCAGGAAGGCACTGCGGCCGTTCTCGGCATGGGCGGCCATCTGCAGAACCCCCACGCTCAATCCAAGCATGTGGTAGATGGGTGCCATCCAGCGGGCATCACGCCGCGCCAGGTAATCGTTCACCGTCACCAGGTGCACGCCCCGGCTGGTAATGGCGTTCAGATAAAGGGGCAGGGTGGCGACCAGGGTCTTGCCTTCGCCGGTGCGCATCTCGGCAATCTTGCCGGAATGCAGGGTCATACCGCCGATCAATTGGATGTCGTAAGGGCGCAGACCAATGGTACGCTTACTGGCTTCGCGCACGGCTGCAAAGGCTTCCGGCAGGAGTTCATCCAGCGTTTCGCCTTCAGAAAGGCGCTGGCGGAACTCGGCGGTCTTGGCGCGCAAGGCCTCATCGCCCAGGGCTTCATATTCTGGTTCCAAACCGTTGATTTCTTCAACGATACGGGAGAGTTTTTCGATTTCGCGCTTGTGCGGGTCACCCCCGAAAACGCGGCTTAATTTGGATAACACCATAATCACCTCTATTTATCGGAGGTGATTATAGCATACGCAATTCAGTGGGCAGAGGCTACAGACCGATGCTGCTAAGCAGCGGCTGGATCCAATCCATCACTTTGATGCCCAGGAGGAGCGCCAGGATCACGCCCAGGCAGCTGGCGGCAATGCCGATCAACAGGCTGGAAACGAAGTAATGTCCCCAGACTGCGAAGGCACGCGTGAGAAAGTTCCTGGAAAATAGGGCTGCCTTGGGCAGCTCCTGGGTCTGGTGGGATGCCTGTAATTGCTCCAGTTGTTGCACCCGGGCGACAAGGTTGGCGATGTCCTGATCGGTATACATGATTCCTCCGTAAGTAATGCTAAGTTATTTACTATTATGCGCTATATTTCAGCAATTATCACAGCTTGTTTTTATTTGCTGTCCAGCCCATTGCGTACGGCGATGACCTCGGCAATGATGGACAGGGCAATCTCCTCAGCGCCGCTTGCGCCGATCTTCAACCCGATGGGTGAATGAATGCGGGCAATCTGCTCCGGGGTGATGCCTTCATCGCGCAGCCCGGCAACGTTATTCGAAAAGGTTTTTTTGGAACCGAGAACGCCAAGATACCTGGCGTTGCTCCTGCAGCCGATAGCCAGGGCAGGCACATCCAACTTATCATCATGAGCGATTACTACCAGGTAGGTGCTTTCGTCCAACCCCAGGGCTTCCAGGGCCTCCTGGGGCCATTCCACCACCAGCTCATCCGCGTGTGGGAAGCGCTCGCGGTTGGAAAAAGCCCGGCGCGGATCCAGCACGATGGTGCGGAAGCCCAACTCCCGGGCAAAGGTCACCAGGGGGATGGCAATATGAACCGCGCCAACAATGATCATCTTGTCAGCCGGCGCAAAGACTTCGCATAAGATGTCCACCTCCTCATCCCCCAACCGGATGATTTGGCGCGAGGTGGTTAAACTTCGCAGCGATTCGGCAGTCAACCGTTCGCGCTGCTCGTCCGGCAGGAAGGAAGGTGTGTGATCTCCATCCCGGTAAACATAAAAGGACCTGCCGCACTCCTTGCCAGTCAGAGCGGTGAAGCGCAGCACCAGGCGGTGATGAAGGATGTCATCCCGCAGGCGCGCGTACTCGGACGGTTCCAGTACTTCAACAAACACCTCAATGGTGCCCCCGCAAGCCAGTCCGATGTTCAAAGCCTGGTCAGTGGTTATGCCGTAGGATAACAGGCGTGAACGCCTGTTCTGCAGGGCATCCAGGGCTTCTTCGATCACGGCGTTCTCCACGCAACCGCCGCTGACCGAACCGGACATGAGGCTATCTTGATTGACGGCCATCTTAGCGCCCAGGCGGCGCGGAGCAGAACCGTAAACCTTCACAACCGTCGCGATGGCGACCTTTTTTCCTTCGCTTAACCACTTGTCAACATCCGGAATTACTTCGCGCATTCTGTCTCCGTTAAATATGGATCGAGGTACCCGAGGCGGCTTCTGCGGCTTCCAGCAGGGCTTCGCTAAGGGTGGGGTGGGCATGGATGTTGCGGGCAATGGCCCTGACCGGCAGGCCGTTCTGCTGTGCCAGTGTCAATTCGGGCAGCAGCTCAGAAACTTCGGGGCCGATCAGGTGCCCGCCGAGCAGTTGACCACTGCCTTCTTCGGTTACCAGCTTGGCAAAACCGCCATAATCCGCCAGTCCCAAGGCCTTGCCATTCGCCTGGAAGGGGAATTTGGTGACCTTGATGGATCTGCCGGTTTCCCTGGCTTGGGCTTCGGTGAGACCAAAGGAGGCCACCTGCGGCTGGGAATAGGTGGCCCGCGGCACCATGCTGTAGTCGATGGGATGTACAGCCTGCCCGGCGATGGCTTCCGCGCACAGGATGCCCTGGGTGGAGGCCACATGCGCCAGGAGCAACTTGCCGGTCACGTCGCCCACCGCCCAAATGCCGGGGATGTTGGTGGACATGCGTTCATCCACCTGGATGTGCTTGCGTTCGGTTAGCGTCACTCCCAACTCCTCCAGCCCCAGGCCGAGCGAATTGGGCTTGAAACCGGTAGCCACCAGCGCCTGTTCGGCCTGCAGCGTTTTTTCGCCTTCCTTGCCGCTTACTTTAACCAGCACGCCCTCCGCGGTGGTTTCCACGGACTGAACGCGCGTTTCCACCAGGCTGGTAATGCCGCGTTTGCCAAAGGTTTTGGCCAGCTCAGCGCTGACCTCTTCGTCTTCCAGGGGGGCGATGCGCGGCAGCATCTCCACCAGGGTCACCTTGGTACCGTATGAACTCCATACCGTGGCGAATTCCAGCCCGATGGCACCTGCGCCGATGATCACCACGGACGCCGGTAGTTTCTCCTGCAGAATGGCCTCGTGGTAAGTGACCACTTTTTCGCCATCCACTTTTACTCCGGGCAGGGTGGCTGCGAAGCTGCCGGTGGCAATGATGATATTTGCTGCTTTGACGATCTGCTCGCTGCCATCCTTCGCGGTTATGGTCACCTCATCGCGCGCGGTCAGGCGGGCAGTCCCGTTCAGCACGGTGATGTTATTTTTCTTCATCAGGAAGCCAACCCCTCGCGTCAGGCGGTCCGATACCTGCCGGCTGCGCTTCACTGCGGCGCTGTAATCCAACTGAAGGTTCTCAACCGAAAAACCGAAGTCCCTGGCGCGCTCCCGCAGGGTATGTGCCACCTCGGCGTTCTTGAGCAAGGCTTTTGAGGGAATGCAACCCACGTTGAGACACACTCCTCCCAGCCATTGTTTATCCACTATCGCGGTTTTTAATCCCAACTGGGAGGCGCGAATGGCAGCCACGTAGCCGCCCGGACCTGCTCCAATAACCATCACATCATATGAGTCCATATCTCCTCCGACTAAAGGTTCTCTCACAGCTGAAATTATACCCAAAGAGGGGGGGGCGGTTGGAGGTTTCAGGGGACGTACATGAAGCCGTCTGAAAAATCGCTACCGCGCCTGAACACCTTTTGGTCTCCCTGGATGGCGCAAGGGAAGGGCTCATACCAACAGGAATCATATTGGGACTGGCAATCAATGGAAAAGTTGCCAAATTGGCAGGTCTCAGTTTTCCACGAGGGATAGTCAGCAGGCATAACCAAACGGGAAGGTAAGCCTTTGGGGTGAGAAAAATTCATCAATGCACCCAACAGCACCACCACGGCTGCCAGTCCCACGAGTGCATTCAGGTACACAGGTGGGCGCGGTTTGGCGACTGCCAGGAGCAAGGGAGCCCCCAGGATGACGATCAATCCCAGGATGAAGCCATAGCCGAAGCGAAAGGCAGGCGCCG
>DAONEZ010000066.1:2606-7919 GCA_035403345.1 Anaerolineaceae bacterium | reverse complement strand
CCATTATTCGGATTAAGGCGGTGTGTGAGGGACGGATGGTGGGGTTTGTGGGCGGGGATGTACGTCGCAACAAGGGCGAGGGCTGGATCATGACATTATCTGTGCTGCCAGCCTACCAGCGCAGGGGTATCGCTGATGCGCTGCTGGAAGCCTGTGAACAGCAGATGGGCATGCCGGTGGTCAAGCTATCGGTGCGTGTCTCCAACTACGGAGCGCAAGCCTTGTATACGAAGCGCGGTTACAAGAGGCAGGAAGTGTGGCCGCATTATTACGAAGGGGGAGAGGATGGATTGGTTTTGAAGAAGGACCTCCCTCAATTTTACCGACCTGATAAGTAGGGTAAACGTAGGTCTTTTGTTGTTGACAAACCCGCTTTTTAGATATATAGTTGAATCAATATTGGAGACATGATCGCCATGCGAGTATTAGGTCTACATATCAGAGAGATTTTTTAAGAAGGTACGCGATTCTTTGCGTGCCTTCTTGTTTATCATAACCCTGAAAAGGAGACAGAAACGATGGATTACAGCATGATCGGCAAGATCGAGAAAGCCAAACGGTATGCGCAGGAGCGCGAGCGGTTCGAGTTCCGTTCATTCACTGTCACGGTCAAAGGGGATAACAATGCTCACGATGTACAATACGTCGACGGTAACTGGAAATGCGACTGCGAGTTTTTCCAAACTCGCGGGCGCTGCGTGCACACCATGTCGCTGGAAACCATCCTTGAGGGCATGACTTCTCCGGCAGCGGTCCCGGTCATTTAGTCGTTTTTACTGCAATGACGAACAGACCCTGGCCGATCGATCCAACGCCAGGGTCTTTTTCGAAATAATTATTAGTTGCCTTGTAATTCATTCCTTGTGTAATTCCTGATCCAACGCGTTTGCCAGTGCTTCCGGCAGTTCACTGGATAACACGACCTGCGGCGTCTTGTGCCACTGCGCACACAACTCTACAGCCCTGGCAAGATCGGATGCCAGGTCACGGGTCATCTCTACACCATGTTCAAGGTACAAACCTCTTACCTCGAAGACGCCTTCCTTGCGGAAAGCCTTGGCTTCCATGCGCCCTACTAGTTGACCGCGGCGTAGGATCGGCAGCGGAAAATAACCGAAGGTGCGTTTTTCAGCCTTCGTGTAAGCCTGGATCATGAAATCAAATCCGAACAATTGCCGAACGCGCGCCCGATCCCAGGTGAGCGGGTCAAAGGGCGACAGCAGGGTGGTGTGATCGGCGTCAAGATCACCTGTTCTGGCTGCGTCAAGAAGGGGTTCGTCCTCCGGCAGGTAAAGACCTGTCTCGTTCCAGCCTTCAACTTGGGTTTCCCGCAGCGCGCCACTGGCCAGCAATTCACTTAAGATCCCCGGGATGAGGCGTTTGGGCAGGCGATAGTAATCCGCCACCCAGGCCGGCAAAGCCACTCCCAGGACTTTGATCGTTTTCAGCACCATGCTACGATAGACTTCCTCCAACGGTGGAACGAGGCTGTCATCCCAATCCGGTTTGGCGCGCTCATGCAGGTCATATACACGCTGGAAGTTCTCCCGCCTGACCACCACCAGCTCCCCCTGGCTGAAGAGGTACTCCAGGGCGATCTTTTCTTCTTTCCAATTCCACCAGCCGCCGGGCTGCTTGGGGCTCTTGAAGTCTGCGGAACGCAGAGGTCCCCGTTCCTGTAACGCACTCAGCACCTGCTGGACAACGGCGGCGTTTTCTTCGACCCAGCCGCTAAAATAGGAGCCATGCACGTTATCCAGCACCTGGCGGCGTATGAGCGGGTAATCTTCGATGGGAATGAAACAGGCGGCATGCGCCCATTGCTCGAACAGGCTGCCCTCTGCCAATAACTCATCCAGCCAGGTGGGATTGTACTCGCCGAGACGACTGAAGAGGACAAAATATGGGCTGCGCGCCACTACGTGGATGGTGTCGATCTGCAGCAGCCCCATGCGCCGGATGGAGGTCAATACGTCTGCTTTTACAGCCGCGGAAGAGGGCGGGTGCAGCAGGCCCAAAGCGTGCAGTTGGATCAGGCGCACCTGGGGTACAGTGAGGGCAGGTATGGTCAAAGTGATTGAACCTGATTCCTAATTGTTATGGTTGCGGGTTGGGCTGCACCAGGTTGACCAGGTTGCCGCACGTATCCTCAGAAACGACCGACTTGATCACGCCGTAGTCCTGCGGTTCGCCGCGGAACACCACCCCCCGAGCCTGCAGGTTCTGGTAATCCTTCTGAATGTCGCTGGAGATCAAGGCGATCAGCGGAATGCCGGCGTCATACAGTGCTTTCTGGTAAACCTGTGCCGGTTGGAAGCGCATGGGTTCCAAAACCAGTTCCATGCCATCCACACCATCGGGGGATATAACCGTCAGCCAGCGGGATTCTCCCATGGGAATATCAGCCATTTTACGAAAGCCCAACACTTCGGTGTAGAACTGGAGAGCTTCTTCCTGGTCCTTGACCAGCAAGCTGGCGAATTTTTGTTCCATGTCGGCACTCCTGTTGGATGGTTGATTAGGGGGGAGGATTACAGAAAATTAGCGGAGAGGGCACACAGTGCTCTGGAAGAGTGTGGATTCGAACCTTAATTAAGATGGCAAGGTGCTGTCCTAAGGCGGAGAGGGCTGCGGTCTTTGCGCCCCGGAGCTGAGCGTTTGTTGCGAGGCGGAGAGGGCTGCGGTCTTTGCGCCCCGGAGCCGAGCGTTATTGCGAGGCGGAGAGGGCTGCGGTCTTTGCGCCCCGGAGCCGAGCGTTATTGCGAGGCGGAGAGGGTGGGATTCGAACCCACGATGACCACGAGAGCCATAACGGTTTTCGAGACCGCCCCGTTCAACCACTCCGGCACCTCTCCAGCGATGCGATTATACTCGAAAACGCTTATAACTCGACGGTTTGCCTGTACTCCGGATAGGTATAAGGACCGATGCCCCGCTCGTCCAGCTTCTGCATGAACACGGTAGCAGCGTCCTCCTCGCCGTGGACCAGGAAGATGTGCTTTGCGCGGCCTTTCAACGACTCAGCATACTTCAGCAGCAGCTGCTGACCGGCGTGTGCCGAGAGTCCGTTGATGGACGCCACCTCTGCACGGGTTTCATACAATTGTCCGAAAATGCGCAGTTCCTTATCGCCGTCCAGAAGCCGTCGCCCCAGGGTGTCCGGTGCCTGCCAGCCCACGATCAGGATGGTATTGCGCGGGTTCTCTACGTTATTTTTCAGGTGATGAAGGATACGTCCGGTCTCCGCCATGCCCGACGCAGAGATGATCACCATGGGTCCGGCCATGTTGTTGAGGCTCTTGGATTCTTCCACCGATTCGACATACTTGAGTCCTTTGAAGTCCAGCGCCGGGTGGTGATGTTCGCGGATGAAGGCGTTGGTCTCGGGGTCGAAATACTCCGGGGAGCGTTCAAATATCTTCGAGGCTTCAACTGCGAGCGGGCTGTCCACAAACACCGGCACTGCATCGATGGCTCCCTCGCTGAATAGCTGATTCAGGAAATACACGATCTCTTGCGTGCGGCCCACCGCAAAAGCCGGGATGACCAGCTTGCCGCCGCGCTTAAACGTGCGTAAGGCGATCTCCTTGAATTGTTCGAAGGCCTGCTCCACGGTCAGATGCTCCATATCCCCGTACGTACATTCCATCAGCAGGTAATCTGCATCAAAGGGCATGACCGGGTCGGTGATCAAGGGCAGACCGTAACGCCCGATATCTCCTGAGAACCAGACTGATTTGTGCTTGCCATCCTCGTCAATGTCCAGGCGGATGGCGGCAGACCCCAGGATGTGCCCGGCATCATGAAAACTGACCTCTACGCCGGGTACCGGGTAAAAGGATTCTTTGTACTTCACCGGGTAATATCGTTTGATGGCTGCGATGGCGTCCGGCACGGTGTAGAGCGGCTCAATGGGAGGTTCGCCGCGGCGGAAGCGCTTTTTGTTTACATACGCGGCGTCGGATTCCTGGATGTGTGCCGCGTCCAGCAGCATGATATTGCCGAGGGTTGCAGTGGGCGGGGTGGCGTAGATCAGTCCTTTATAGCCGTTCTTCACCAGGTTGGGCAGGTCGCCGCTGTGGTCTATATGAGCATGCGACAGGATGACCGCGTCGATTTCGGAGGGTTCAAACTCAAAGCCCTGGTTGCGTTTGTAGGTTTCATCCCGCTTGCCCTGGAACAAACCACAATCCAGCAGGATCTTCTTGCCATTTGTTTCAATCAAATGTCTTGAACCGGTTACCGTTCGGGCTGCGCCATCAAATGTAATTTTCATTTTTTCTTTCCTCCTCCGTTCAGTACCTGCAGGATTTGATCACCGTAGCGGCTGAATCGCCAGGGGGTTTTGTCCATTACCTGTTGCAGTTCATTACGGGTTGCAGGTCCTTTGGCGGCAATTTCTTCCATACTGGTTCGCGGCAGGACCACATCGGATTCCACCTTGAGTTCCCTGGCAAATTCCTTGCGCCAATTCTTGATAGCATCCAGGCGTTTCAAAAAGGCGTCATCCGGTCTTGTGCGTTTTTCGCGAATGACGGGTCGGGCGGCTTCGCCTACTTCTATAGCGTGTAATAAACCGGTTCCATGCTTGCGCAGCAGGCGCGTGTTCAGGTGACGGAACTCCTGCAGCTCATCCATGCTGTGCGGCGTTTTCTGGCACAATTCGACCAGCAGTTCATTCGCCAGCACCTTGAAGTGAGGCAGGTCGGCTTTACGCGCCTGCTCATCGCGATACCGGCATAATTCCTGCAGAATGGCAGCTTCATGACCTGTAATGCGCGCTGCACCTGCCACTTTCCAGCAATTACTGCCGTTGGTGCTGGCAGATTGCAGGTCCACATCACTAGCCAATCGGAAATCTTCAAGTGCCAGTTCCCACAGTCCTTTTTCCTTTAGTTCATTCTCGAGCAGTTCTTGCAGGGCAAACAGGTAATGCGTGTCCAGGCGGGCATAATCGCGCATCATCTGGGGCAATGGACGGGTGCCCCAATTGGCGCGCTGGTACTTCTTGTTCAACTCAATCCCGAAACGCAAACTGAGCAGGTTACCCAGTCCCACCTGTGCCTCGCCCAGGATGCGCGCTGCCATCATGGTGTCAAAGACCGGGCTGACCTCAAATCCGTAATCGCGCTTGAGACAGATCAGGTCATATTCCGAGGCGTGGAAAATCTTAAGTTGATCGGGATTGGAAAACAGCGCTTCCAGGCTGGTAAGGTCTTGAAGTGCCAGGGGGTCCACCAGGTAATCCACGGTTGGGGTGGAGAACTGGATCAGGCAGACCCTTTCCTGGTAGGCGAACAGGCTGTTGGATTC
>DAONEZ010000066.1:0-2506 GCA_035403345.1 Anaerolineaceae bacterium | reverse complement strand
ACAGGAGTGCCGCGTGACGCGGAAGCATGCATGGGCGACGGCGTGGCATAGGGTTTTGGCGCAGAGGTTACCGGGCGCTGTGCGGTGGGGAAACCGGCGGTAGTGGGTACCTGGGGCCGGGATTCAAGAGCCCTGGGGCGGCTGTTCTTTTCCAAAGCGGCAGAGAGCGAACCGATGATGAGGATGCGGATGATCCACACCATGATGGCCACCAGCACCGGCACGATGGTGGTCAGCGAACGGGTGTTCACCACGGCTGCACTGGTGGATTTGTGCGTGGCCATGGCCAGCGAGACGCCCCACCAGGTGAGCGCGGCGTTGAAGGCAGCTGCGATCAGCCAGGCGCTGAACAGGTACCAGGCTTGTTTTGTTTCCTCACGTTTGTTGCGTTGGGTGATGAGACTGGCAATGCCTGCAAAATCCAGTCCGCAGAAAGCCAGTGCCATTAAGGTGGACCAGGGGATACCGGCAAATTTAAGATCGCCCAGCAGGTCGCGCAAGGCGTAGGCCGTGGTGCCGTAATTGAAAGCCTCAAAGGCAAACATGGCCAGGATAATGATGAGGCTAAAAACCGCGCTGGATTTCACGCGTGACCGGATGAGGCCGGCAAACGGGTTGTGCATTGGAGTGCGGGTGGCGGTTAGGTTCATGACTGTTCCTCCTGAATCATAGAGACGATTAATCAATCGAACAGTGCTATTATAGAACAATAATTCTATAATGTCAAGTGTTTTAGGAAATTCGTTCTAAGATTGGTGTGAGTTTAGAAATTAGGTATCTGTAACGCGTCGGATATCGATAACACCACCGGCGTGCCATTGTCCGGGATATATCCCGCCACTTCCTGGATGGGGATGCCGCGTACCACGCAGGTGAGCGCGGCAATGGCGAAGCCATGCGTCACCAGCAGCAGGCGCTGACCCGGGTGGCGTTCATGCAGTTCGTTGGTCACCCCAACCATGCGCCGCACCACCTCTGCCACCGATTCCGCCCCCTCCGCAGCCGGGACGAGCGGATTCTCGTTCTTGCGTTTGAATTCCTCGGGGTACATTTTGATGATCTCGGGAATGGCGAACCCCTCCCACACCCCCTGGCGGATCTCGCGGATGCGCGGCTCGATCACGACTTCCAGATTCAGGCTCTCCGCCAGGATGGCAGCCGTCTGGCGCGCCCTGATAAGGTCGCTACAATACAGCGCATCAAAGTGCGCCCCAATCAGTTTTTCGGCCAGTTCGCGTGCCTGGGCCAACCCCGTGTCATTTAACGGGATATCACTGTGACCCTGCACGATGTTCGCCAGGTTCCAGTCTGTTTGTCCGTGTCTTACCAGCCAGAGTTCAGTCATGAGGGAGGATTATACCCGATATGGAATTCCAATGATTCCAAGGAATTCAGGCTGCCGGCAGTTGCGGGTGAGCGCAAAGGTCCAGCACCGGGCAGTTGGCACAGTCCGGTTTGCGCGCATGGCAGGTCTCGCGCCCCAGGCGGATGAGGTTGAGATGGCCGGCATAATAATGCGCCGGGTCGATCAACTCTTCCATCAGGCGGTGGGTCTTCTCCAGGTCCAGCTTTTCCGGGCGCACCCCCAGCCGCCCGCTCACGCGGTGGATATGGGTGTCCACCGGGAACGCCGGCCGGTCCAGCGTGAACAAGAGTACGATGGCAGCCGTCTTGAGCCCCACGCCCTTGAAGCGCGTCAGCCAGGCACGCGCATCCTCTACCGGCAGCTTTGCCAGGAAGGAGAGATCCAGGCTGCCCACCTCGGAATGGATCTGATTCAATACAGCCTGGATGCGCGGACCTTTCTGGTTGGCCAGCCCGGCGATGCGGATGGCGTCGATGACCTCGTCGTCTGGTGCGTTGCGTACCGCGTCCCAATCCGCAAAGCGCGCTTTGAGCGCGTTAAAGGCCTTGTCACGGTTGACGTCGTTGGTGTTCTGCGAAAGGATGGTGGAAACCAGTTCATCCACCGCCGGCAGGGGCTGTCGCCATTCAGGTATGCCGTACACCTTCAACAGGCGCTGCAGTACTGCCTCGATACGTTCTGCGGGGAGCATGTCCATGGATCCGGGATACTTTCTAAATAGGGAGTTCCGGTTGTTCCAGCGGCGCGCTGGGCTGCTTGCGCATGAACTTGGTCAGTCCCCACTGCAGGCGCATCAGGTACTGCGTCTCGCGCCCCTCAGGGACCTGGTAATGTTTCAGGAAGTTGTGAGCTGCTTTTTGAATGTCTTCGGCATGCACCGGTTTCTCGGCGAGTTTCTCCACCACCTTGCCCAGGCGTTCCAGTGTCTTCAACTGCGCTTTCACCTCCGGCACACCCACCACGCCATTGCGTCCTGAAACGATAGTGTAATTCTTATAGGCTGGCGTCAGCAGCAAGCGCAGGCTGTCTTCCCAGGCGGGCAAACTGGCGTTGGCCAGGAAAGGCGGCGCATCTGCGATGACCGCATCGCCCACGAAGACGATCTTTTGCTCGGGCAGGTGCACCCACAACGCACCGTGC
>DAONEZ010000065.1:0-7938 GCA_035403345.1 Anaerolineaceae bacterium | reverse complement strand
CACGGGGTGCGAACTTCACCAGTGCTGATGCCATAGTAATGTTTGAAAGCGCAGAAAAGAAGAAACAGGTTGTATTAATTGAATGGAAATATACTGAATCTTATAGCGGAAATTCACTTAAGGTGTCTAATAGAGGAACAGATCGCACAAAAATTTATGAGCACCTATTTATAAGACCGGATTGTCCTATCGAAAATAAGTTATTGCCTGATTTTAGCGATCTTTTTTATGAACCATTCTACCAATTCATGCGGCAGCAATTCCTGGCTCACGAGATGGAGAAAGCAAACGAGCTTGGAGCAGATGTTGTTAGTGTTCTACACATTGCTCCCGCATGTAACGCGGATTTTCGAAAAATTACCTCCCCCCATCTTCAGCATTTGGGGGATACAGCAACCGAGGTATGGAAGAAATTGATTAAAGAAGAAAGTCGATTTATAAGTATCAGTACTGAGAGTTTGTTTGGCGGCCTATTTGATTATGAAATGCAGGAAATGAATAATTGGAAAAAATACATTGCCTCTCGTTATCGATGGATGGTTAAAAATCGTAGGGGAGGTTCATGAACCTCCCCTACGAAAAATGTATCTGGCGGGGAGGGAGGGATTCGAACCCTCGGTCGAGTTTAAAGCCCGACAATCACTTAGCAGGCGATCCCGTTCGGCCACTCCGGCACCTCCCCGGGTATTCAATTTTCCTGTGGTAAGGTCTGGCGGAAGGGGAGGGATTCGAACCCACGTTGGCTTTCACCAAACCTGTTTTCAAGACAGGCGCCTTAAACCGCTCGGCCACCCTTCCATTCCTTGCGCAGGGACTGTCATTTTATCATGAGTGACCCGCACGGGCAAGACAGGCTGACCTACCCGCCCGGCGAATAGAACTTTACCTCAGCACCGCTATCCAACGATAATGTGCCGCGCGGCAGCCCAGCCAGTTTTTGCGCCACCAGCACGTCCCCGGCAGCCCCGGAGGCGTTGAACGTGATGAGCAGCACCAGCAGCAGTTGCCCGAAGCCGTGGGTCACAGGCACCAGTGCCAATCCAGCCAGCGTGATCGCCACCAGCGGCAGCAGCGTGGCTACCAGGAAGGGCGCGCGCGGCAGGTACCAGCCCTCGGCGCAGGCGGAAGCGTAATACCAGGAAACGGAAAAGTGCGGATGTTCGCGGGTGATGAACCAGAACACCAGTCCGTGCAGTCCCTCATGCAGAACCACCATGCCCACGGTCACCAGCAGGGTGGCGGCCAGGATGCGCAGCAGATCCCCGCCCCAGCCGTCTCCAAGGCTGAACGAAAAAGCGAAGTCTGCTCCAGGCAGGGCAAAAAGCACAAGCATGACCAGCAGCAGCGACACCGCCAGTAGCGCCAGGCTCCACAGCAGCATGGCTTTCAGGTCTTCCATGTTCTTGATGGAAACCGACGCAGACAGTGTGTAACCCTCCGGGAGTGTTTTCAAAGCTTTTTGCATGCCCTTCCTCCGTGATGTAGTATGATTTTATCGTACTCAAGCGTTTGAAGTGAGGAGATTACCATGCAGACTGAGATCAACCATGCCCGCCGCGCGATGATGTACGTGCCCGGAAACGACCTGCACAAGATCGAAAAAGCCGCTGCGTTGAATGTGGATGCAGTCATCCTGGACCTGGAGGACGGAGTGGCGCCGGGACGTAAGGATGAAGCCCGACAGGTCATTCGCCATGCACTGGAGAGCATCGACTTCGGCCGGACGGAGCGCTTTGTGCGCATCAACGCCCTTGCCAGCGGGCGTGGCGAGGCGGACCTGCAGGCCATAGTCCCCGGCACGCCCGATGGCATCCTGGTGCCCAAGGTGGATGACGCCAGCATCCCGGACAGGGTCGATCAACTTCTAAGTAGTCTTGAAAAAGAACATAGGATTGAGCCCGGATCAATTTCCATTGCAGCCACGATCGAAGGTGCCATCGGGTTCCTCAACCTGCGCGACATCTGCCAGTCCAGCCCGCGCCTGCAAGCGCTGGTTTTCGGCGCGGAGGACTTCACCGCGGACACGGGCATCACCCGCACGCGCGAGGCGCAGGAACTGCTGCTGGCGCGCAGCCTGCTCGTGCTGCACGGGGCCGCGTTTGGCTTGAGCCTCATCGACATGGTGCAGACCGCGTTTTCTGATATGCCACTGCTGGAAGCTGAATGCCAGCGCGGCACGGAACTGGGGTTTACCGGCAAGCAGGTCATCCACCCTGCGCAGGTGGAAACCGTGCAACGGGTGTTCAGCCCCTCGGAAAAAGCGATCGCTCATGCGTTACGGGTCGTGGAAAGCGCTCACCAGGCGCAGAGTGAAGGCCGGGGTGCTTTTGCGCTGGATGGTCACATGGTGGATGCGCCTGTGGTCAAGCGGGCGGAAAACATCCTGCGTCGCGCCAGGGCTGCCGGCATGATCTCCTGAGGAATTGAAATTATTCTTCCTTGTAGGGCAGCACCTGCACGCGCCGGGGAACGGCTCCGTGCGCTTCAAACACGTAGCCGACGCGGCCGAACTGCACCAGGTCGCCATGTTCCAGTTTGGCACCGGCTGAAGAGACCGGCGCATAATTGAGCCAGGTGCCCGCGCTGGAGGCGGCATCTGCCAGGTGGAAGTCTCCCTGTGCGTCCTTGTAGATCCTGGCATGCGCGCCGCTCACGCTGGCGTGCAGGATGACCACGTCCGCTTTGCGCGCGTCCGAGCCGATGGTGATCTCCTTGCCGCTCAACGGAACGTCCTCGAATTTTCCGGTTCCATCTTCTTTGCCGGTCTGGCAGCGCAGCCGGGCGGGAGCCAACCCGACACCACGGATGACGGGCCAATCGACCTCTTTTTCCACCTGTGCCGGGGTGAGGGTGTATTCTCCCGGGATCTCAACTGATTGCGTCAGCGGGTCAACCTTGCGCTCCTGTTTCTTCCTGAGCCTGTTCTGCCGACCGTAGTGCACAATGGCAGCCACGCCGCTTACCAGCATGAGCAGGAAGAAACCGGCAATGGTGCCGTTCACCGCATTGATGCTGGCGATGAACTTCTGCAGCGGGGATAATGATTGCTCTGCCACCTGGATGCTGACCGGGATCTCAATCGTCTCGCCTTCGAGACCGAGGGAATCCTTCACCACCGCTTTGAGGTTATGCTCGCCGCTGCTGGTGTAACCGCCAAGGTCGAGGGAGAAAACATCAAATGGCGCGGCTGTGTTCTGGGTGACCATTTTCCCATCCACCCATAACTGGCTCAACACCAGGTCGCGCTCATATCCGTCCGGAAACTCGACCATGAGGGTCAGCTTGGTTGAATCCGGTGTGAGGACGGAGTCCTTTACCTTTTTTGTCTCCGTCCAGGTACGCATGATCTCGGAGGGCGGCGAGAGGAAGATAGGGTTGGGAGGCAACACCGTCAGGCTGAAATCCTGTAAATCGGATTCCAGGTACAGGTTGCTTCTCTGGATCTTCACCTTGAGCTTATAGTCACCACTGGCGGTTTGCTGTGAGGTGTAGGTCAGGGAGTATTCGTAGCTGAAGGGGTCCAGCAGGTCAGTGATGGCAGGCAGGGTTTCCGCGCCGGAGTAAAGCAGGTAGCTTCCGCTGGCTTCGGTGGTGTATTGCTGCAGGAAACCGGCGAGTTCGTTGGTGCTGTATTCGGGAGGACCGATGAGCCATAGAAAGACGTGCGCCCCGCTGCCGGCGGCACGCTTGAACAGGTCCTTGATGCTTTGCACTTCCTGGGCGGTGGGCAGGGGGGTGATGTAAAGTAAGGCAGCTGCTGTGTCATCCGTTTGACCGCCATTCACGACCCGGTTGACGGCACTGGTGAGGCTGGATAGGGAGGTTTTAGATTTTAAAAGATCCGGCGTATATGCCTCCAGCGCTTTCTTCCAACTGGCAGAGTCGGCGGCATCGATGTCCAGGGTTACCTGGTTTGAGAACAGGAGGAATTCATCGCTTGTTTCCCCGCTGTGAGTGTTCACCCATTCCGTCAGGTGGGTGCGCAGACGGTCAAAGCGCGAGATCTCCTTATAACGATTTCCCAGCGTGCGTCCTTCATTGACTGCCACATAAAATCGCACACCTTTCTGTACGAGTTCCAGGCTGTTCACTGTGGCGACGCTTCCGTTTTCCATCACCTGGATCTCGGCGTGGGTCAGGTCTTTCACGAACCGCCCGTTCAGGTCGGTGACCGCAAAGGTCGTGCTGATCTCCGGATAGCGGCTGACGTCCGGTTTGGAGAGTGTGAAGTTGCCGGTTGTCTGCGCAAGGGTAGATACGGACCATAGGATTGCCAGCACTATGCTGATCACAAGTGCGGGAAAAACTATGCGCCGGGAAGATTTATGTGAGTTCATATTTTGATTGTAAGCTAAAAAAACCGGTTTTCCTTCCAGAAATGTCACAGGCGCGGGATCATTCCCACTCGATGGTCGCAGGCGGTTTGGAGGTGATATCGTACACCACCCGATTGACGCCCGCGACTTCATTCACAATCCGGTTCGAGATCCTGGCCAGCAAGGCAGGCGGCAGGGGGGCCCAATCCGCGGTCATAAAGTCAGCGCTGTTCACCGCCCGCAGGGCGGCGGTCTCCTGGTAGGTGCGCTGGTCACCCATCACGCCCACTGAGCGCACCGGTAATAACACGGCAAATGCCTGAGAGATGATGGAGAGGTCACCCTCAGGCTTGCGGTTAACTAAGCCTTCTTTTTCAAGTTCCTCAATGTAGATGGCGTCCACCAGGCGCAGGCGCTGAGCGCGTTCCGGGGTGACCTCGCCCAGGCAGCGCACTGCCAGGCCAGGGCCGGGGAAGGGCTGCCGCCAGACCAGGCTGGTTGGCAATCCAAGCGCTTCGCCAATCATGCGTACTTCATCTTTAAATAGGTACCGTAAAGGTTCCACCAGGCTGAAGTTCATCTTTTCGGGTAATCCGCCGACGTTATGGTGGGACTTGATCTTTTGCGCTTTGCTGCGGTCAGCGGCTGAGGACTCGACCACATCCGGATAGATGGTTCCCTGCACCAGGAAGCGCGGATTGCCAGCCGCGGCTGCCTGGGCTTCAAAGGCGCGGATGAAGCGCTCACCGATGATGCGGCGTTTTGCCTCGGGGTCAGTTACACCCTGCAGCGCGGCGAAGAATACGGATCCTGCATCCACTACGCTCAGGTCAATGCCGAGTGTATGCCTGAGCGCCTGTTCCACCTGGGTGTCCTCGTTCAAGCGCAGCAGCCCGGTGTTGACAAACACGGCTTTAAGAGAGCTGCCGATCGCGCGATGAACCAGGGCGGTCGCTACGCTGGAGTCAACCCCGCCGCTGACAGCTGACAGGACAGGTTGATCGCCCACCTGCTCGCAGATACGCGCTACAGAGTCATTTATGATGTTATCCGCAGTCCAATCCGGCCGGGCATGGCAGATGTGGAACAGGAAATTTCCCAACAGTTCCCTGCCGCGCTGCGTGTGGCGCACTTCGGGATGGAATTGAACTGCATACAGTCCCCTGGCCTCATTGCCGATAGCAGCAATTGGAGAATTGGGTGAAGACGCCAGGACTTCAAAGTCCTCCGGAAGGTTTTCCACCCGGTCGCCATGTGACATCCAGACCGATTGAGCCCCAAGCGGGATCAATGGATTCAGGTTGGAACAGGTAACCTCTGCCATCCCATATTCACGGGCACCGGGAGCGCCCACGCTGCCTCCGTAGGCGCGTGCGAGCAGCTGCATGCCGTAACAGATGCCCAGCACAGGGCGACCGCTGGCCAGGATGTGCTCCGGAAGCACGGGAGCGCCAGCCTCATACACCGAGGCTGGTCCGCCGGAGAGGATGAACCCGCACGGATCAAGGGATCTTATTGACTCTGGTGCTGCATCCCAGGGAAAGATCTCACAATACACCTGTAATTCACGCACGCGGCGGGCAATGAGTTGGGTGTACTGTGAACCATAATCCAGGATGGCGAGAGTGTTTTTCATGCAGCCCCTTCATCACTGAAGACGATCCTGCCTTCCTCCATGGAGGTGATTTGAACGAGCGCGGTAATGGGAACCCCCAGGGGCTCCAGCAATTCCCGACCGCCCTCAAAGGTCTTCTCGATCAGCGTGCCGATGCCGCAGACCTCAGCACCGGCTGCCTGGGTGAGACGCACCAGTCCGAGGATGGTGGCACCCGAGGCCAGGAAATCATCGATAATGAGCACATTCTCCTGCGGCTTCAGGTACTCTGGAGACACGATCAATTCCACCATCCTGCCCTTGGTATGCGAAGGGGCGATGGTGAGATAAACCGTATCTGGCATGGTGATGGGGCGGGACTTGCGCGCGTACACCACCGGGATGCCCAGGTAGCGGGCGGTCATCAATGCAGGAGCGATGCCGGAAATTTCTGCCGTAAGGATGCGCGATGCGCCGGACTTTGCAAAGCGCCGCGCCAGTTCTGCGCCGCAATGATCCATCAACAGGGGGTCCACCTGGTGGTTAATGAGACTATCCACCTTCAGAATTCCGCCGCCAAGGTTTTTTCCTTCTTTCACAATACGATCCTGAAGTTCCTGCATAAGATTGTCCTCCGCTGGGGTTTCCAATGATTGTACCTGAAATCCCGGGTTGCCTCTACTGACTGCTGCCCGTTTGCCACCAAACGGTATGTTAGAATACTTATCATGAATGAACCTTTGATCGTGTTGGCTTCCAATTCACCCCGCCGGCGGGAGATCATTGCCTGGTTGGGCATGCCTTATACCACCACCTCAGCCGATATCGACGAAACCCCGCGAGATGGAGAGACGGCGAAGGAGTATGTCATGCGCCTGGCGCAAGAGAAAGCCCACGCCTGCGCGCGCTTTGCGCCCTTCGGGGGATTAGTGCTGGCAGCGGATACTACCGTTGCCGATGGCGAGCAGATCATCGGCAAGCCTCGTGACCGCGATGATGCCTTGCGCATCCTCAAGCAATTGCGCGGTCGTACGCACTTAGTGCACTCCGCCATTGTCATGCTGCTGCCCTCCAAGGGGACCAGCGTTTCCGACCTGTGCAGCACCCAGGTCAAAATGCGTGCTTACACTGATGATGAGATCCAGGCATACGTTGAAAGCGGAGACGCACTGGACAAAGCCGGGGCATACGCCATACAGCACGAGGGCTTTCACCCTGTCAGCAAAATGGGCGGTTGTTTCGCCAGCGTGATGGGGCTACCGCTTTGCCATGTGGAGCGCAACCTGCGCAAATTGGGCTACGGGGCACACGGTGGACTGCCGTACCGCTGCCAGGATGAACTGTCGTATACTTGCCCCATCTTCAAGCGCGTTTTATCTGGAGAATTGATTGGATGACCCGGTGAAAACCGGGAGGATCAGTATGAAAAAAATCATTTACGTTTTGCTCAGCGTGGTTTTCCTGGTTTCAGCCTGCAACCAGAACGGCACCGTAACGCAGGAACCCGGCATTACTTCCACACCAGAACAGACCCTGCCGGAACCGGTGGTGCAGACCACCAGCCTGCCGGATGTTAGCGAGATCGTTACCAGCTTCCTGGAAAAATGGAAAAGCTCGGACTACAGCGGAATGTATGCCATGCTGGCTCCCACCAGCAAGGATGCCATCAGTGAAGAAGATTTCACCAAGGCTTATTCCAACCTGGCCAACAACCTTACATTGAAGGACATCAGTTTTGGCATCGTCACCTCCCTGGTGAACCCGACCTCTGCCAAGGTGGGCTACAAGGTGCATTACACCACCTCCCTTTTTGGAGAGCTGGACCGCCAGATGGAAACCAACCTGGTCGTGGACGGTGGCACCTGGAAGCTCCAGTGGGAAGACGGCATGATGTTGCCGG
This sequence comes from Anaerolineaceae bacterium, assembly GCA_035403345.1. Lineage (GTDB taxonomy): Bacteria > Chloroflexota > Anaerolineae > Anaerolineales > Anaerolineaceae > UBA6107. The sequence goes on along the minus strand of DAONEZ010000065.1, from coordinate 128 downwards.
AACTAAGCGGCGGAAAGAAACTGGCCCTTCAGGTTTCCAGCCCCAACCGCGGTGATATTTATGACCGTGAAGGCAATATCATCGCCACCGAAACTGAAGCGGTCGCGCTGGGCGTCCATCTCGGCCTT
>DAONEZ010000064.1:0-8023 GCA_035403345.1 Anaerolineaceae bacterium | reverse complement strand
GATTCAGGTGTGAAAGTGAGGCTCTCAACCAGGGGAAGTAGATCGTAGGTCTTTCCGCGGCGCTCACGCAGGCATTGACCACTGGACAGGAAACGATCGACCCTCTCGTTCAGATCTGGCGAACATGTATTGGAATTAAGGTCCACACGATAAATTGCGGCTTTCACCTGGGTTTGCAGGGCAGGCGAGGATAGCGGCTCAATTTCCAGATTGATAATATTGAGACCGGGTTGCGGTGCTGTGGATATCCTGGCACTTATCTGTTCGATCGTCTCATCTGAATCCAGCCAGACATCCAGGATCTCATTTTGTCCGATGAATCCAAGTGGGAGCGGGCAAGCCTGGTGAAGGCGCGGCTGCGGGTGAAAGCCCTGCGAGTAAGCCAGGGGAAGCCCGGCGCGGCGAAAGGTGCGTTCCCAGATCTTGTGTAGATCCAGGTTACCAGTGTAGAGCAATTCCTCACCTTTGGTGTACAAGATTCGCACGCGCTGCATCAGGACACCTCCGGGCAGAACCAGTGAGATCCGGGATTGTCGCGCCTGAGATCGATAAATTCCGGCAGGATTCCGCAGGCATAGCAATTGCCGCGGCAATCATCCGTGGTGATGCCTTTGATGGAATTTTGATATTCCTTTTCCAGGAACTTTCGCGAGACACCCGTACTGATGTGATCCCAGGGAAAAACCTCATTGAGCTCGCGCTTACGGGATGTGTAGAATTCAGGTTTGATCGCATGTGCATCGAAAGCGTCCATCCACACATTGTAGTTGAACTGATCCTGCCAGGCGTCGAATTTAGCACCATGCTGCCAGGCACTCTCAATCACGTCCGCCATACGGCGGTCTCCTCGCGAAAGCGCAGCTTCCAGGATGGTTTCGCGCGGATTTGACCAGGTCATCTTCATACCAGGCCCACGCAACTGGTCTTTCAATAGATTCTGTTTTTCCAGCACCGAGGGCAGCGTATCCAACCCGGCCCATTGGAAAGGTGTGTGCGGCTTGGGGACGAAGGTGCTGACGCCTACATGCAGGTTGGCGCGTTTACCGATCGTCTTGCGGCCTTCCACAATGACCTGTTTGGCCAGGTCGGCGATGGCCTGCACGTCCTCCAGGGTTTCATTGGGCTGACCGATCATGAAGTATAGCTTGATGGATTGCCAACCGTGCGAGTAGATCTCGCGTGCGGTTGCGAGCAGTTGCTCTGCCTGAATGGGTTTATTGATAATGTCGCGCATGCGGTCGGTGGCGGCTTCCGGTGCCAGTGTGAAACCTCCCTGGCGGGTGCCCTTTAACTTTTCCATGATATCCACTGAGAAGGACTCGATACGCAAGGAAGGCAGTGAGATGGTCAGATTCTTGCCGCAAAATTGCTCAGAAATGGCGTCGGTAAGCTCGGCGATATGCGTGTAGTCACTTGAAGAAAGAGATAATAATGCAATTTCCTCGTATCCGGTATTCTTCAATGACTTCTTTATCGAGGTGATGATCGTTTCCACGGACCTTTCACGAACGGGGCGGTTGACCATGCCGGCATGGCAGAAGCGGCAGCCGCGGGTGCAGCCGCGCATGATCTCGATCGCCACGCGGTTATGGACTACGTCGATTGAGGGGACGATGATATGCGTGGGCGGATCAGGCAACTTGGCACACAAGCGCTTGGTAATACGGCGGGGATACTCGGCGGAAATTGGAGCGATGCCTGCCAGGGTGCCATCCGGATTGTAGGTTGGTTGATAGAACGCGGGAATATAAACGCCTTCGATCTTTTGTAATGCCTTGAGCGTATCCAATCGGGATAGAGCTGCATGCTTGCTCTCACGGATGCAGGTCACGATTTCCTGGATGATTTCTTCGCCCTCACCAATGGCAAATACATCGATAAAGGGCGCCATTGGTTCAGGGTTGTAGGCCGCATGACCACCTGCCAGGATGATGGGGTCGCCTTCTGCTCGGTTTTCCGAGCGAAGGGGAACGCCAGCCAGGTCGAGCGCATTCAAGACATTGGTAAACAAGGATTCATACGGTAACGTAAAACCGATTAGATCAAAATCCTTCAGCGGTCGTTTGCTTTCCAGCGAATACAGCGGTACGTCGTTTTCCCGCATGGCTGCTTCCATGTCCAACCAGGGAAGGTAAGCGCGTTCGCATAATGCGTCATCGCGGCTGTTGATGAGTTCGTAAAGGATCATGATTCCCAGGTTGGGAACGCCCAGGTCGTAAATGTCCGGAAAAACCAGGGCGACACGGGTGGGAACCTGGTCCCAATCTTTGACGACCTGGTTCAGTTCTCCTCCGAAATAACGCCCGGGTTTTTGCACGTTGGGCAGGATCCTGCGTAAGGCTAATTTGATCGATTCAGGGTCAGTTAACAATTGTGCTCCAATAAAAGGTTTATCTACTTTCGATTGTGTGTGTCATTACCGGTTCGTCCGGAAAGCGTGCTTCTATAAATTCACATACTCTCTGTAAAACCTGTCGGTTGTGGTCGGGGTCATTAGAAACGATAACTATTGATAACAACGCGGATTGCCAGGCATCCTGGTACCCCGTCTCTGCAGCTGCAACGTTGAATTCCTGCCGGATCCGCGTGAGAATGGCAGCCAAACGTCCACGTTTTTCCTTTAACGACCTGCATCCGGAGATTTCCAGCTCCAGGGACAAAAATGAGAGAGAGGCATGGTTTTCCATAGTATGATTCATTTGCCCGATGGTGAGCCTTGCCAGACCACCATCGAAAGATTAAAATGCCTCACTAATATAATCGAAATTGGTGAAAAAACCTATGCCCGCGAAAAGAACAAATTATGATGCTGCGCTCGATTACCTGTACTCATTAGTGGATTACAGTCTAACGAAGCAGTTGCGCTACTCAGAAGAAAAATTCAACCTGGATCGCATGATGCGATTAATGGACTTGGTGGGCAATCCACAACAGCATTATGGAATTGTGCATGTAGCCGGAACCAAGGGCAAAGGCTCTACCAGCGCCATGATCGCCAACATCCTGCGCGCTGCCGGATATCGCGTCGGCTTGTACACTTCTCCGCATTTGCATGAGTATACCGAGCGTTTCCGCATCAACGGAAGACCCATTAGTAAGGCTGAACTGGTAAGGCAGGTGGATGACATCAAACCGTTTGCGACCCAGGTGGCAGAGATCACCACATTCGAGCTAACCACAGCCATTGGATTCCAGGTGTTTGCGGATGAAAAGGTTGACCTGGCAGTAGTGGAAGTTGGACTGGGCGGGCGGCTGGACGCTACAAACGTGGTTGACCCGCTTGTTTCGGTGATCACCTCACTTTCCATGGATCACATGAACATTTTAGGGGATACCATTGAAAAGATTGCTGGTGAAAAGGGCGGGATCATCAAACCCGGTAAACCAACAATACTGGCTCCGCAGTGGAGCGCTTCTGCCGCGGACGTGATTACAGGGATTTGCAAGAGTCGTCGCTCAAGTCTGATCCGGGTAGGAAAGGATGTTTCATTCGTGGCCACCGGCCATCAAGACGATGAGCAAAGCTTCAGGGTTAAGTACGGAGAATCCACAGACCAGGATTACACCATCCCGTTACTGGGCAGCCACCAGGTTGAGAATGCTGCCACGGCTTATACAGCGATCAGCGTATTACGCGACCAGGGGATAACCATTCCGGATACTGCGATCAGGACCGGTTTCCGCACCGTGAGATGGGAGGGCAGGTTCGAGATTTTCCAGAAAGATCCGACCATCATTCTTGATTCAGCCCACAACCAGGATTCCTGCCGCAGATTGCGTGAATCACTGCAGACTTATTACCCTGATAGGCAGGTCATCCTGCTTTTTGGGGCTTCTGAAGATAAAGATATCCACGGGATGTTCGAGGAATTGCTACCGGCAGTCGATGAGCTGGTGATGACCCGCAGCACCCATCCCAGGGCAATGGAACCCAATAAACTGGTAGAATTAGCCGGGGAGTTCAGTAAAAAAGCCACCACCACTGATTCCATCGAAGATGGGATCGAGGAAGTGTTGCGTATAGCAAAAGAACAGGACGTTATTATTGTAACAGGCAGTATTTTTGTAGTTGCAGCAGTCAAGGAAATACTCCAACGGAATAAGCAAAGGATGTTATGAGAGAAGATTGGAAACGCAGGCAGGAAAACCCGGAAGACATGACCTCCGGTTTATACCAGCGCACAGATGAGTTGTACCAGATCGAAGATGCGGAGCCTGATGAGAATGGGATGATCTTGTGCCCCGCCCTCATCATGCGGGATATCGTCGTATTTCCGCGCATGGTGTCTCCGATCTTCATCACCCCGGGTGCCAATATGGAAGCGATCACCCATGCGCAAAAAAGCGACTTGACCATGATCGCGCTTTTACTCAAGGATTCCGATATCGAAAATCCGGCAGATTCCGATTTCCTCGATGTTGGAATTGAACTCGCGGTTGGCCGGATGCTCAGCCTACAGGAAGGCAACAGTTCCGCCCTGGTGCAGGGAAGGCGGCGGATCAAGGTTCGGGAGATCAAACGGGAGGGTAGTTTCTTCTGGGTTAAGGGAAAAGTGGTGGTCGAAAAGACCACAACCGACCGCCAGACTGAAGCATTAATGCGTACCTCGCGGGATCTCTTCGAACGCTGTGTTCAACTGGACAGGAGCCTTCCAGATGAAGCGCACCTGTTCTCGGTCAATATCGCAGAACCGGGCTGGTTGGCGGATATGATCGCCACGGCGATCTCTTTGCCATTCAATGAACGCCTGGACCTGGTGAAGATCCTTGACCCGAAGGACCGCCTCAAGCGCATTAACTGGCTGCTGGCGCAGGAATTGGACGTGCTGCAACTTGAGGATGAAATTCAAAACCGGGTGCAGAGTGAAGTGGACCGCTCGCAGCGGGAATTCTACCTGCGCGAACAGATGCGGGCCATCCAGACCGAATTGGGGGAGGGAGACGTCTGGTCGCGTGAGAACGCAGAATTACGCGAACGGGTCGAGAAGAAGGTGATGCCTGATGAGGCGCGCAAAGCGGCACTCAAAGAGATCGACAGGCTCGAACAAATGCCCTCCATGGCACCCGAAGCCGGAATTATCCGCACTTACCTGGATTGGATCCTCGACCTGCCCTGGGTGGAAGCCACAGAGGATAACCTGGATGTCAAACATGCAGCCAGAATCCTGAATGACAATCACTATGGACTGGCGAAGGCCAAGGATAGGATACTTGAGTATATTGCCGTCAGGAGTCTGAAGCCGAAAAAGGAACGCCAACCGATCCTCTGTTTCGTGGGTCCGCCAGGAACAGGTAAGACTTCGCTTGGCAAATCCATTGCGGATGCGCTGGGACGGAAATTCGTGCGCCTATCGCTGGGCGGGGTGCGTGATGAGGCTGAGATCCGCGGACACAGGCGCACTTATATTGGCGCACTGCCTGGCAGGATCATCCAAACCATGCAGCGGGCCGGGACTGTCAATCCGTTGTTCATGTTGGATGAAATTGACAAACTTGGCGCAGACTTTCGCGGTGACCCATCTTCAGCCTTGCTTGAGGTGCTTGACCCGGAACAGAATAATGCTTTTTCCGACCATTACCTGGAGTTGGATTATGACCTATCCAAGGTGATGTTCATCACTACTGCAAATAGCCTGGCGACCATCCCTCCAGCTCTGCTGGATAGGATGGAAGTACTGGAATTTCCCGGATACATCGAGGAAGAAAAAGTCGAGATTGCCAGGCAATTCCTGATCCCGAAGCAATTGGAAGAAAGCGGGTTCGATGCAGGTGAACTTGAGTTTGAGGACGCGACTTTACGCAAGGTAATCCGAGAATATACTTACGAAGCAGGCGTCCGGAACCTGGAACGCGAGATCGGGCGTTTATGCCGCAAGGAAGCCCGCTTGAAATCCGAGAAGAAAAAGTTCTCAAAAACCCTCACAGTTGACCTGGTAGAAAAATTCCTGGGACCTCCGCAATTCTTCATGACCGAAGCAGAACGCTCCGATGAGATCGGCGTTGCCACTGCCATGGCGTGGACCGAAAATGGCGGCGAGATCATGCCGGTAGAAGTGCTTATCATGGAAGGCAAGGGCACCCTACAGGTGACCGGGCAAATTGGTGATGTGATGCAGGAATCAGCCCAGGCTGCGCTTTCATACCTGAAATCCAGGGCGGCTGACTTCAAGGTGGACACCGAGGTATTTGAACTGGTGGACATCCACATCCACATTCCCGAAGGCGCGATTCCCAAGGATGGACCGAGCGCGGGTATTACGATCGCTACCGCCTTGATTTCTGCTTTCTCCGAACGCAAAGTCTTCAAGGAAATCGGGATGACCGGTGAGATCACCTTACGCGGGAATATTCTACCGATCGGCGGCGTGAGAGAAAAGATCCTGGCAGCGCACAGGGCGGGCTTGAAGGTCATCCTGCTGCCCGAAAAGAACAAGAAGGACCTGGTGGACGTCCCCAAGCAGGTAAAAAGCGAACTTAAGATCAAATTGGTCACGCACATGGATGAAGTGGTCAAACTGGCTTTACATGCCGAGCGAGAGCCTTTGAATAAGACGCTTAAGAAGCTCCAAAAGAAGAAGAAACGCACTCCAAAAACTGAAAAATAAAAAATTAGCGGCGCACTGCGCCGCTAATTTTTTATGAGAATCGCTACTCTCTAATCGTTTGTTTTTGCTCGCGTTCGGAGTTGATCGCCAGGATGCCATTCTTCACCTGGCTCAACGTTTTTTCCAGTTCTGTTTGCAGGCTCGCCAATGTCTGAAGTACGTAATCATCTGCATCCCGCTTGGTTTGCTCACTTTCGATCCGGGCCTGGGAGATGATCTGGTCGCTTCTTGACCGGGCGGATTGGGTGATAGGGTCGTTCTCAACCAATTTATCGCCTTTTTCGCGGGCAAGTGCAATAGTTCGGTTGGCCTCTTCCTGGGCTTGTGCCAGTATCCGGTCGCGCTGGGCTAGCAATTGCTGAGATTTCTTGATCTCTTCCGGGATGGTGATACGCATCTGGTCGATCAGGTCCAACATGCGGTCTTCATCGACGATCACGTTATGTGTGAACGGGATTTGTTTGCTGTCGTTAAATAACTCTTCCAGGCGGTCAACAAGATGTAATATGTCCATACCCAACTCCTAAGAATTATTATAACGAGAAATAATAAAAATACATAACGATTTCTATTTTAATCCCGGATAGCGTGTGTAGGCGGTACCTGGTGGGAGTCACCCAGCTCAGTGAACTTTGCCAGTAGTGCACTTTTGACTACAGGCGGGACCATCGAAGTGATATCCCCACCCAATGAGGCGATTTCACGCACTGTTGAGGAAGACAAAAAGGCGTGTTCCTCGCTGGTAATCAAGGCCATCACCTCAATATCCGGGGCCAGCCTGTGATTTGCCAATGCCATGCGGAATTCATATTCGAAATCGGACACAACACGCAATCCGCGCACGATGACCTGGGCATTGATCTGGCGGCAAAAGTTCACCGTCAGCCCGCTATAGCCGATCACCTTGATATTGGGACTGCCGGTAAAAACAGTCCTGACCATGGAAAGTCTTTCCTCAGGGCTAAACACGAAATTTTTGAGAGGTTTGTCATAGACAGCCACCACCAATTCATCCACCAATTTGGCTGCCCGCGTGGCAATATCGATGTGCCCATTGTGGATGGGGTCGAAAGAACCTGGAAAAACAGCTGTGATCATCGCTACTCCTAACTGATATCGGCGGGTGTCGCCTGCCACAACTCAACCAGCTTGGCTGCCAAAGGCTGGTGATCCGGACTCTCAAGCATCGGATCCTCCTTGAATATCTGTTGGGCAAAATCGCGTGCTTTTTCGATCAGGTGGATATCGGTGATGGAAGCCATGCGCAAGTCAGCGTAGCCGGATTGGCGGTAGCCGATGAAATCGCCCGGGCCGCGTTGGGATAGGTCTTTTTCAGCAAGGATAAAACCGTCATTGGTGTCCGTCATCGCTGCCAATCGTTCGTTTTCGATGGCATCTTCGTTCTCGGGGATCAGGAA
>DAONEZ010000063.1:0-8081 GCA_035403345.1 Anaerolineaceae bacterium | reverse complement strand
GACGAAATTCAATATCTGCAAAATCCAACTTCGTTCTTGAAGTTGATCGCAGATCATCACCGTTATTTGAAACTGATTGTCTCCGGCTCTTCCAGTTTTGAAATGAAAAGCAAGTTTCGGGATTCTTTGGTGGGAAGAACAATCAGTTACGAGCTTTTCCCGCTCTCTTTCAAGGAATTTCTAACTTTCAAAGGGGTTGAATTTCAACCAGGTCCAAAAATGACGGACTTACGAGTGGATCAACTCACCACTCTTTATCTTCAGTATTGCCTGTACGGCGGATATCCAAAGATCGTGCTTACAGCGGATATATCAACAAAAGAAAAGTACCTGCAGCAAATTATTGACACCTATATTCGCAAAGATATCCGTGAATTGGCCCAGATCAAAGAGATCACAAAGTTTAACCTGTTGATTGAGATCCTCGCCTCTCAAAGCGGGAACTTATTGAACCTGACTGAACTCAGCAACACCTGCCAGCTCTCGCTGGAGACCATCAACCGTTATCTGTTTCTGCTGGAACAAACTTATATCATCAAACTGGTGCGCCCATTCAGCCGCAACCTGCGTGCTGAATTGACCAAGACTCCCAAGGTCTTCTTTTATGATACCGGATTGATGCAAATGCTCTGGTTGAAGAGCCTTTCGAAGAATTTATTAGGGTCCGTGTTTGAAACCAGCATCTTTTCGGAATTAGTCAAAAAATATGGGCAAAATTTCGTGAAGTATTGGCGTACTACTGACAAACAAGAGATCGACTTCATCGTCCAGGATCGGGATAAACTAATACCCATAGAAGCCAAGATTCAATTCCCTTATACAATTCCGGCTCAGCTCAATTCCTTTGCTGAAAAATATCCGCAGGAGACAAAACAAAGCGGTGTAAAACTAGTCGCAATAAAAGGCCAACCCATTGATGACTCCATGGTCTACCCCTGGGTGATCACCTAACTTATCGGAAAAGAACCAATAATCCCGTCCAGTGTTCGGGCAAGCAAACCTCTCTCCATCCGGGATTGATCGTGACCGGGGTGAGGTATGTTTGAAAATAAAATTCATCATCGCAACCTGAGAGAGATTCCCAAATAAAGTACACCTGCCGGTGCTCATTTTTGGTATAATATATTCATAATAACGAATATATCCTGATTCACGGAAGATATCCTATGGAAATTGGCGCGTTTCTAATTAAACTGGTCCAGGGCGGGTTTGGCAGCCTGGCTTCCTACCTGGCGGCGCACGTGCTCTTGTGCCTGCTGCCGGCTTTCTTCATCGCAGGCGGTATGTCTGCGCTCATCCCGCGCGAATCCATCATGCGCTTCCTGGGACGCAAAGCCCCCAAATACATTTCTTATCCGGCCGCCGCCGCTGCAGGTTCGCTCCTGGCGGTCTGCTCCTGCACCATCGTGCCCCTGTTTGCCGGCATCTACAAAAAAGGCGCGGGGCTTGGGCCCGCCATCACTTTCCTGTTCTTCGCCCCCGCCGCCAACATCCTGGCGTTGGCCTATACCGGCGTGGCCATCGGCGCGGACCTGGCATTCGCGCGGTTGTTCCTTTCCCTGGCATTCGGCATCGGCATCGGCATGATCATGGCGCTGATCTTCCGCCGCGAGGACGCCGCCCGGGAAAGCAAGGCGGACGATGCCTTTTCGCAGCACGGCGGCATGCGCCGCGGTCACACGCTCTTCCTGCTGGTCATGGTCGCGCTGCTCATCTCCGGCACGCTCAAACTCGATTTCCTGACAAACTCCTATGCCCAGTTTACTCTTCCGATAAAGGGCATGGACACGCTCCAAAACACGCTTTACACCCTGATCCCGTTTGACGCTGCCAAGGGAGAAGAAGGCGTGAGCGCCCAGGGGCTGTTCCTCATCATTCTGCTGCTGCTCCTGGCTTTCTTCGCCTGGAAGGGATTTGAGAAGATCCACTCCGGGGCCAACTTCTGGACCTGGGGTGCCTTCGGCATCCTGGCCTTTACGCTTCTGGCAGCCTCAACAAAAATGCTGCCCCACGCCGGCGGGATGGACGTACAACTGACCGGGCGAACGGTTGCCGTGGCGTTCTTCATGCTTATCCTGGGGATCATGGCAGGTAAAAGCTTCAATCGAGAAGAGCGCACCGATTGGATCTGGGAATCCTGGCGCTTTATCAAACAGATCTTCCCCCTGCTCATCGTGGGTGTTTTCGCGGTGGGCTTGATCCGGCAGATCATCAAACCGGAATGGATCGAATTCCTGGCTGGCAGGAACACTATCGCAGGCAACCTGGCTGGCGTGGTGTTCGGCGTCTTCATGTACTTCCCCACCCTCGTGGAGGTGCCCATCGCCAAAATGTTCCTCAACCTGGGCATGCACCGCGGCCCGCTGCTGGCTTACCTGATGGCTGACCCCGAGCTGAGCCTGCAGAGCATCCTGATCACCGCCACGATCATCGGCAAGACTAAGGCTTGGACGTATGTGGGTTGGGTGGCGCTCTTCAGCACCCTGGCGGGGCTGATCTACGGCGCGTGGAGTGATGGCGCAGCCATCTGGAAGATTGGGGGGTACATCCTTCTGCTGCTCTCAGTACTGGCGGTCATCCTTTGGCGGGTGAGCCGAAAGCAAAACAAGATCGCTTCCCCGCAATAAAAACTTGACCCTGCTTTGTGAAGCAGGGTCATTTCTTGTAATTATTTCTGACAGCCGCAATCCACGCTGCCCTTGAGGATCTCCCGCCATTCACCGATGACGTCGTGCGTCCAGCAGTCATCCGCGCCAGCCGCCTCGCGCATCACCAGTGCCAGGATGTAGGTCAACTCCTCAACCGTCGCTCCGGCTTCCAGCGCGCCTTTGAAGTGCTTGAGCACGCACGGCTTGGAACGCGCCTTGATCGACAGGGCAAAGCAGATGAACTGGTAGGTCTTTTCATCGATGAATCGTTTCTCTTTATACAGCTCATCGATCTCGTCCAACTTCCCGGCGAACTCCGGGAAAAACTCAGCCAGCATTCTCATCTCATCCTCCTCAGAACAGGTTACGCAACCAGGAGCTTCTTGATCTCTTCCACGCCCAACACCCTGCCTGCGGATTTGACTTTCTCATCCACTACCAGACCGGGCGTCTTCATCACGCCGTAATCAATGATCTTGTCGATATCCCTTTCTTCCAGGATGGTCGCTTCGAGACCCAGCTCCTTTAGGGCCAGCTCGGTATTCTCGTGCAGCTTTTTACAGTTGGGACAACCGCTTCCCAGTATTTTGATGATCATGATCGCTCCTTTATATTCACAGTTTTGAATATATTATACCGACAATACATGCTCAATGCAATCGGGTATTATTTTTTTGGGGGGATGGATTTGCAGGAATACTCGGGGGGTAATTCCGGGTGACATTGCGGGCAGGGACAGTCAGCCAATGGGCGGCGCGTGATTGCCAGCAAGTCCTCATCCTTGATCCCGCACATCTCAGCCGCCTGCCCTATCAAGCCGGACAGGCGTTCATCGGCCAGGCTGTAGTAAATATTGCGGCTTTCGCGCCGGGTGGTCACCCAACCCGCCTTCCGCAGGATCATCAGGTGCTGCGAGATACTCGCCTGGCGCAGCCCCAGGGCAGCCACCAGGTGGCACACGCAAGCCGGCTGCTCGCGGGTGATGAGCAGGATCTGGATGCGTGCCGGCTGGCTTAATAGCTCAAAGAGAGCCGCCGTTTCGGCATATGCCTGGTCATTGGTTGTTCCCATAATGCATTTTCTCCGTTTTTTCTTGTGATGCTTATAACCCGTCAGGAGCAAAAGATCAGAACTTGCAGCGCAAGCGGATGGACGGACCCTGCCGGCCGGGTTCCTGCGCTTTGCGCCTGCCAGGTCTGACCCAACCGGGCATTTACGATCGCTTCCACCATCTGGCTTCTGCAGGAATTCCCTGTGCACAGGAAGAGGACGCGCCTCTTAAGCATGCCTTCATTATATCTGATAGCCTCAGATGCCCTCAATAAAAAATGGGAGGGGTGACCTCCCATTCAGTTCTTCACGTCGATCTTAGACCTTATAACGATAGATGTGCTGGTTCACCCAGCCCTTGGCGCCTTCCACTGCGTTCCCCACCGCCGTCACCACCGGCGTGAGCGTGCGCTTGCGCACCTCCCGGCTGAGGATAAAGACACCCGCCAGGATGAGCAGGATGGCAGCCAGGCCGAGGAATAGGATGAATGGACTGACCCTGCTGCGGCGTTCCACGCTGAGCGTGTAATTGGTGTCCACCCCACCCAGTGCGGGTTCAAGCGGTTCGAGTTTGACCAGGTATGTACCGCTGGCCGGAACCCTGTAATCCAGTGTAGTTTGTACATTCAAATCTTTTGGATCTGCTTTCTCCAGCACCTTGCCTTTTCCATTCGCGAGCGTCACTTTGGCCGCGCTGGCCAAACCGATAGGCTTCACCACCAGGTGCAGGCGGTCGCCTTTGGCAGCCTTGAAACTGACCCAGTCCCGGTCGCCCACCGGGCACCAGTTGTGGGTCTGCTCCTCGCCCAGGGTCAGGACGGTTGCCCCGGCCAGCGCATTATCCGCAGCGGCCGCGCCTTCGTACTGGTCGCGGCTGCAACCATCCACCACGGTGGTGCTGGCTTCAATCGTCTCCGGGAAGAGTTCATCCTTGCCGTCTTTGGTGATGGCGCGGATGCGGAAATCGAACTTCTTATCGGGCGCGCCGAAGAGTATCAATGAGGTGTCCCCCGGCAGCAGGGGTTCGGTCCAGTCCTGCCAGTCATTCAAGCCCTTGCGCCACTGCAGGTGAAAATGGTCGATCTGCTCAACACCAGAATCCACCACCCACTTGACCAGGATGGCAGTGGAGTTGGTGAGGGTCGGCAGCGCCTCCAGGTGCGTCTGAACACCTTGGGCAGTTGCCGCAGCTGGCGCACTCTTTTTGACCACGTCCTTGCCGGCCTTGGGGTGTTTTACCACCTTGAAATCCGCGGATGCGCTGGCGCTGCCGGCCTGGTTGGTGGCGGTCAGCGTGAAGGTGTACTTGCCGCGCACCAGTTGGCCTACTGCCCAACTGCCCTCCTCAGTCTTGGGCATGGATTTTTGGAACTTGTCGGGGCCGGTCAGCTCAGCCGTGTATTTCACTCCCTTCGCAGCTGTCCAGGTAATGGTCTGCGCCTGGTCCAGCGCCACCTGCTCAGGCAGCAGGATCTCCGGTTCAACCGGCGCCAGGATGCGCTCTATCACCTTGATGGAACCGGAAGCGAACGTGCTCAGATCACTGTAAGCCAGGTCCTTCACGTCCTCCTGCACGAGGGTGCCTTTGCCCGCCAGGTTGGGCTTGGGGTACAGAACCACCGAGGCAGCCTTGCCCAGTTGGATGGATTGCACAGGCGCTCCGTCCAGCGACTTCAGGTTGGCAAAGTCCTTGGTCTTGCCCATGGGCAGCACCTGGCACTTGCCCTTGAAATTGATGTCCGTATAAAAGGTCACCCCACTGTCGCCCGGGTCACATTCCCCTTTTTTGGCGCTCGGGGCGGTTTTGGCCTCCGCAGCTGGTGCTTTCGCTGAGGCGGATTTGGCAACCGCGGCTGTTTTAGCATCCGGAGCCACCTTCACGGCCGCAGCCTTCTCTATGCCGCCCTTCCCTGCCCCGGCCTGTTTCGCGCTTTCGGGGATCACCTTGCAGCCGGCGCTCAGGATCAGCAGCACCAGCACGGCGCCAACCAGCAGACGTTTGAATTGCCTGTTGAAGTTAACCATAACAGCACCTCTTCCTTGTATCATTCACAAGGAAGAAGGTGCAAGGATTGTGCCGATTACGGGGTTGTGCGCGAGAAGTTTATGGCCTGGCGGAATTAATAGGTCGTCGTCAGCGTCGCCCAATCCACGCGCAACTGCTCTCGGTAAACACCGTTATCGAAGCAGCCAATGCCTACATACCCTTTTGTGCGATGGGTATCGCTGAAAGATTTTTGCAGCTTGTCATTGATGTAGAACTTAAAGCTGGTGCTGCTGGTGACCACCTTCAGCTTGTTCCAGCCCATGACGGCAATGTCGGGAGTTTTGGTCCAGCCCTGGATGACAACGGTTCCGCCGCCCGCAGCCCGCCGGAAGATGCCGTACCAGCCGTAATTGCGGTAGCAGAAAGCATAACCAGGGTACCAGAGGTTCTTGTCCTTCACTAAAGACGTCCCCATGTGCACGAACAGGCAGTTGGGTGAGTTCTGGTCAAACAGGCGCTTCATCATTACGGTATAAGTGTAATTACTGAACTGACCTGTATTGCGGTACGCCTGCCCCCAGTAACCGGTTACGCCGTTAGTATACAGGTACTTGCTGTTCACGTCCATCTTCACGCTGCCCATGCTCGCCCAGCCCGCCATGGAACCGTTGAACTGTGAGTTGAACCCGCCGGCCGCGGAGGTCTCGTGGTTCAGGTTCTGGGCGTGGGCGGGGGAAATTGAGGAAAAAAATGTCGATACCAAAAAGATGATCAGGGTGAGAAAAAGGTATTTGGATTTGATTAATCGATTCATATGCGCCTCCGTACTTATAGTATACCTGTTTACCTATTTCTTCCCCCGCCCCACCGACCATCTCCCGTGCCTGCTCCACATACTCCGCGAATTTTGCGGACTGGTGCCGGAAGTAGGTGTTGTACGGCGTGGCATAGAGGTCTGCCCCTCACGCGCTGTCAGTGCTTATAGCCTTACTTGATTTATCCCCTAACCATACCCCTGACTTTGTATCAAATAGGCGTATACATACCCCTAATTTAATATTAATTGGGCGTATTTCTACTCTTCCCCCGCCCCGCTGACCATCTCCCGTGCCTGCTCCACATACTCTAGCGACTGATGCCTGAAGTAGGTGTTGTACAACGTGGCATAATGCCCGCCGCCCGCGAGCAGCCCCTCGTGATCGCCTTCCTCAATAATGCCCCCCTTCTCCATCACGATGATGCGGTCGGCGGACTTCACTGTTGATAATCTATGCGCAATCAGGATGCTGGTGGATTGCTGCAGGATCAGGTCCAGCGCCTGCTGGATCTGCCATTCGGTGAACGGGTCAATGCTTGCGGTGGCTTCATCTAGTATAAAGATGGCAGGCTGCTGCGCAAGCACGCGCATGAGCGCTACCAGTTGCCGCTGCCCCATCGAGAGCCGCGCGCCCCTCTCTCCCGCTTCGGTCTGCAACCCATTGGGCAGCGTCTCCAGCCACTCCCCCCCACCGATGCGCCTGGCCAGGTCGAGGATCTCCCGGTCGCTGGCCTCCCGCCGTGCGTAACGGATGTTCTCCGCCACTGTGCCCGAGAACAGGAAGGGCGCCTGCGAGACGATGCCCAGCTTGCGGCGGTACTCCTCCAGGTCGAAACTGCGGATGTCGTGCCCGTCGATGCGGATGCTGCCGCGCTGGAATTCATAAAAGCGCGTGATCAGCTTGGCCACCGAGGTCTTGCCCGCGCCGGTGTGCCCTACAATGGCCAGGTTCTCGCCCGCCGCGATGCTCAGGTTGAACCCGTCCAGGATCTGCTCGCTTTCTTTGTAATGGAAGCCCACATTCCTGAACTCGATGGCGCCCTTCAATGCCGGCACAGGGTCCGCAGCGGTCTGCACCACCCTGGTGGGCGTGTCGATCAGGGCGAACACGCGTTCAGAGGCTGACAGCCCGTTCTGGATGGAGGTCCAGAATGAGGTCAGGTTCATGATCGGGAACAGGAAACGGTCGAGGCTCAGGATGAACAGGTACCACGCGCCGAAGGTGACCACGCCGGCCACCACACTGTGACCACCCGCCAGCACCATCATGCCCGAGGCGATCAGCGCCAGCCCGTTCAATAGCGGAAAGACCACCGAGAGGGTCAGCCCGCGGCGCACGTTCACCTTGTAGGAGGTGTCGTTGGCTTCGGAAAACTCCTTGTAAATGCTGGCTTCCTGGCGGAAGTTCTTGGCAACCGCGATCCCGCTGACGGTCTCCTTGATGGTGGAGTTGACATTCGCCATAGCACGCATGCCCTGCCGGGTCACTTTGCGCGCAAAGGTGCGGTATACCACGGCGAACACCGTGACGATGGGAATGAGCGCGAACACGTACAGGGTCAGGCGCACCTGGATGGTG
>DAONEZ010000062.1:0-8180 GCA_035403345.1 Anaerolineaceae bacterium | reverse complement strand
TGATGCCGTGCGTGGCGAACGTGCTGGCGGTTGGCAGCCCGATGTACCCCAATCCGATGACGCAGATACGCTCAAATTTCATTTTTCATCCTTTGTTCGCTGAACTATCCTGTGATTATGCCACAGCTTTCCGTGCCTTAGCAAGTTAAAAGTCAGCGCCGGCTTGCCTGCCGGAAATGCTCATGATACACTTTTTCAAATGGTCAGTGTCTTGCAGCCCAACCTGACCGGACAGGAATTGCATATGCCACCCATTCTTTACCTGATCGACGGACACGCCCTGGCGTACCGCACGTATTTTGCCCTCACCAACAGCATGCGTGAACCCATGCAGTCTTCCAACGGGGAACCCACGGCAGGGATCTTCGGCTTTGCCAGCGTGCTACTGCGTCTGCTGGAGCAGGAACACCCCGAATACCTGGCGGTGGCCTTTGACACCGGCAAGACCTGGCGCAACGACCTGAGCCCGGAGTACAAGGCCACGCGCGCCAAGATGCCCGATGACCTGCGCCCGCAGATCGGGCGCATTCGCGAGATGATCGATGTCTTTCACCTGCCTCGCCTGGAAGTGGAAGGCGCAGAAGCAGATGACGTGCTGGGCACCATCGCCACACAGGCGGTGAAGGAAGGCTTCGGCGTCAAGATCATCACCGGCGATCGTGACCTGCTGCAACTGGTGGACGAGCGCATTCTCGTTAGCCTGCCGGGCAGTAAGCTGGCGGAATCCAAGAATTACGCTGCCGCTGACGTGCGCGAGTACTTCGGTGTTGATCCCAGCCAGGTGGTGGATTACAAAGCCCTCGTAGGAGATACCTCCGACAACATCAAGGGCGTGGCGGGCATCGGCCCCAAGACAGCGGTCTCCCTGTTGGAACAGTTCAAAACTTTGGAAGCCATCTACGAGTCCATCGACCAGATCCCGGGCAAGACCGCTGAAAAGCTCAGGAATGGCAAAGACTCCGCCTTTCTCAGCCAGGACCTGGCGCGTATCCGCACGGATGTGGGCATCCGGTTGACGCTGGCGGATGCCAAAACCGACCACATCAACGTGCCCGCGGTGGAAGCCCTGTTCCGCGAGCTCGAGTTCCGCACGCTTATCCCCAGGCTGCGCAGCATCGCCGCCCCGCTGGCCAGCCAGGTGACCCCGCAGCTCTCGCTGTTTGGTGAAGAAGTAAAAACGGTTGGTCTGCCTTCCAGCTACCAGTTGAAGGTGAAGGTCGTAGATACTCCGCAGAAACTGGCAGAGTTGAAAGCCGTGCTGGAAGCCAGCCAGATGATCGCCCTGGATACCGAGACCAGCGGGCTTGATCCCTTGAATTCCGACCTGGTGGGCATCAGCCTGGCGGTGCGCGAAGGAGAGGGGTACTACATCCCGGTGGGGCACAAGGGACAGGCGCCGCAACTGCCCGTGCAGAGCGTGATCGATGCGCTCACCCCGGCGCTGACCTGCCCGAAGATCACCAAGACCGGTCATAACCTGAAATTCGACGCGCTCGTGTTGGGGTGTAATGGATTGAACGTCACCCCGCTCAGCTTTGACTCCATGATCGCCGCCTGGCTGATCGACCCTGCCTCGCACAACCTGGGGCTGAAGGACCTGGCGGATACCATGCTGGGCATCAGCATGACCCACATCGAGGAGCTCATCGGACGCGGCAAGAACCAGGTGAGCATGGAGCAAGTAGCCATCGCTTCCGCTGCCCCTTACGCCGCTGCGGATGCCGAGGTGAGCCTGCGCCTGGTGGCACCGCTGCAGGAGAAGATGCTCAGCCACAATTGCACCGCCATATTCAACGAGATCGAAATGCCCCTGGTGCCCGTGCTGATGAGCATGGAGCGCGAAGGTATCGCCCTGGATGACGGCTTCTTCAAGAAGTTCAGTGCTGAGATGGGCAAACGCCTGCAGGAGATCATTGAAGAGGTCTACCGCCTGGTGGGCTACCCCTTCAATCTCAATTCCACCCAGCAGCTCTCCAAGGTACTCTTTGAAACGCTCAAGTTGGAACCGGCGGACAAGAGCAAGAAAACCGCTAGCGGGCATTATTCCACCGCCGCTTCGGTGTTGGACGAACTTTCCGGCAAGCACCCCGCCGTGGACCTGCTGCTGGAGTACCGCGAACTCTCCAAGCTGAAATCCACCTACCTGGATACGCTGCCGCTCTCGATCAACCCGCGCACCAAACGGGTGCATACCAGTTTCAACCAGACCGGTTCGGTCACCGGGCGGCTGGCTTCCTCCGACCCCAACCTGCAGAACATCCCCACGCGCACAGAGCTGGGTCAGCGTGTGCGCCTGGGCTTTGTTTCTGACCCGGGCTGGACGCTGCTCTCGGTGGACTACTCGCAGATCGAGCTGCGCATTGTGGCGCACATGTCCGGCGACCAGGCCATGCTGGAAGCCTTCCGCCAGGGCGAGGATATCCACGCTGCCACCGCAGCGGCTATTTACGACATCCCGCTGCAGTCCGTCACCAAGGAACAGCGCCGGCACGCCAAAGCCATCAACTTTGGCTTGATCTACGGCATGAGTGCCTTTGGTTTAAGCCGCTCCGCTGACCTGACCCTGGGAGAAGCCGAGAACTTCGTCAAGGAATACTTCCAACACTTCCCGGGTGTCAAGCGCTACCTGGACGGCATCCGCCAACTGGCCGCGCGCCAGGGCTTCGTGGAAACCCTGCTGGGCAGGCGGCGCTACTTCCCCAACCTGGCCAACCCCGCCAATGTGATGCTCAAGAACCGCGAGGAGCGCGAGGCCATCAACGCACCCATCCAGGGTACCGCCGCGGACATCATGAAGATCGCCATGATCCGCCTGCACAAGGAACTGGCGAAAAGCCTGCTGAAAGCCAGGATGCTGCTGCAGGTACACGATGAACTGGTACTGGAGGTACCGCTGGCGGAACTGGCCGCCACGGTGCAGCTGGTGCGGCAGGTGATGGAAAACGCTTTCCAATTGGAAATTCCATTGCTCACTGAGGCGCGCAGCGGACTCAACTGGGGCAGTCTGAAAGTGATCTCCTGATCACGATTTAACAAAGAACCGGCCGCGGGTAACTCCGCAGCCGGTTTGTATATCTATCAGTTGGCTTAGTACCAGACCCGGAACCAGCCCCTGCCTTTGGCGAACTCGCCGCGCACGCTGATCTCCGCTTCGATGTTGACCACTGAGCGCAGCTCCAACTCACCCACGGTAAAAGAGAATTGGCTGATGCCATATTGGTTGGATTCCGGCAGGCGGTAGAACTCCTTTGTGCCGTCCGGAAAGACCAGCGTCACCCCGATTTGTGCATTTTCGATCGGGCGCAGGAGTTGATCCTGCGCGATGACGTACACGGTCTGCTGCTCGCCCGCGCCGATCAAGGCTTGCAGGGCAAACACGCGCACCTGCGGTTTGAGCAGTTTTCCGGCGATATTGGCCGGCGCACTGGATTTGAGCAGCTCCGGGTTGGCGACCACCTTATCGAAGTAGATGCGCCCGAGGTCAGAGAGCACCACGCGCTGCCCGGCGGCGCGGTCCGGCCACCACTCCATGCGCGCATACTCGAAGTACTGGTTGTAACGTCCGTCGATAAGCTCCACATCGGAGATGGGGTTGCCGAAATGCACCGCACCTTCGTAGGCATCATAGAACTGCAGGAAGGCATAACACACGGAATAGCCGCTGTCGAAGGCCCGGCAGGTGGGGCCATCGGATGGAATATCAGCCAGTTGCGCGCCGGATTCGTGCAGCAACTCGCCCAGCGGTGCCAACTTCACCTGCGGCCCGTCCCCCGTGTCCACCAGGTCAAAGCGCACCTTCTGGAAGTATTGCACGCGCGTGTTGGTGACGCTGTCGGTGAAGTCATCCGTGATGGGGTAGCCGAAATAGAGTAGCGGGTCGGAGACGCTATTGTAGGTGCGCAGGAACTCGCCCCAGATCCAGTGCCCGGTCTCGGAGACATATACCGAGTCGGAGGATTGGGCGCGGACCGCCTGCGAGGCTGCAAACGCCGCCCCGGACAGCAGGAGAATGACTATAAGAATCCTGAGCCTTTTCATCTCATTTTTATTATACAGATTTATTCGGCTATTCGCAATAGAGAGGGAGTGGTGAGTAGTGATTCGTGATTAGTGAGTAGTGATACGCTCTGAGTAACCAGTAATCAGTAATTAGGAAAGACCAGCTCCTGATTACAAAGGGAAATTTCCCACCAAATCACCAATCCCGATTCACTAGGCACTAATCACTAGTCCCTAATCACCAATCACCTGATTATTAAGTGCCTAATTACTGATTACTAACTATTCTCCGTTCCCGGTTCTCCGTTCTCCAGACTTCGTTCACTCCGCCTTTTCAACACAATGTATGCCAGTACCGCCACCAGGCCCAGCAGCGCTCCGCCGTACCAGGTGCTGCGCGGGCCGAAATTATCACTCAGGGAACCACCCATCACAGGGGCAATGCCCATGGCTGCGCTCCAGGTGAGACCGTAGATGCTCATGTAGCGTCCGCGCATGTCCGCCGGAGCCAGGTCAGCCGTGTAGGTAGTGGCAGTAGGCGAGATGATCAGCTCCCCAATGGTCATGATCACCATGCAAATCCAGAAACCCCAGTAACCGCGGCTGAACGCCACCAGGCTCACTGCCAGGGCGTAGAAAGCCGTCCCCACCGCCATCACCGGCAGTGACTTGTAACGCTTGGTCACCTGGGTCACGGCGTACTGCAGGAACACCACCATGAGGGCGTTGGTGGTGGGTAGAAAGCCGTAGCGGCTCTCGGAGATGCCGAAACTGGTGTTGGCATACACCGGCAGCAGCGACCAGACCAGCGACGCCAGCATGCAGGTCAACGTGAATGAGCCCACAAAGCCTATGAAGGCCTTATCACGGAAGATATGCGCGTAACTTTGCACCAGGTTGCCGCGCGGGCTGGCGGCTGCCTGCTGCGGTAGGGTTTCGTGCGCGCGCAGCGCCACCAACAAGCCATAGAGCACCATGCCGGCTGCGGCCAGGTAGAAGGCGGTCGTGTAGGAAGTGGAGGTGATGATGCCGCCGATGGCCGGTCCGATGGCCACGACGGTGTTGTTGCTCATGCGCATGATGGAGTAAGCCCCCGGGCGCTTCTCCGCGGGGATCAGGTCGGCCATCATGGCATCCGCGCCCACGCGGTAGAGCGGGTTCAGCGCACCTGTCAGCGCCTGGGCCAGGGCAAAGCCGGCATAAGTGGTCGCATTGCTCAACAGGATATACATGAAACCGTTGCCCACCAGGCTGATGACCATCACCCACTTGCGCCCCAGGCGGTCGATGATCGGCCCCGCCACAAAAGAAAAGACCAACCCCATGACCGCATTAATGGTCATTAATGTGGCGGTCTGTGCCAGGGGCAGCGCCAGTTTTTTGGACACATACAACATCAGGAACGGCCAGATCATGCTGGAACCGGTAGTGCTGATGAGCATGCCCGTGAACAGCAGCCAGAACTGCCCGGGGTACTGGCGGATAACAGCGCGCAGCCGCTGCACTAAATTCATGCCTCACCTGCCTTTGCAGTTGATGCTGCCCGGTTGTTCTTCTTCACCTGTGAGAAGTAGAACAGCACGCAGGTGCCCACGATTCCGAACAGGCCGGCTGCGTACCACATGGCACGCGGATTGAAGAGCGCTTCCGCCCAGCCTCCTACCAATGGCCCCACCCCCGTGCCGATGGCAATCGCCAGGGTATAACTGCTCATGTACCTGGCACGCATATGCGCGGGGGCCATACGCGAGATGGCAGTCGTGGCGGTGGGCACCAGGATCATCTCGCCCACGGTGGACCCCACCATGCATAACCAGAAACCCCAGAATCCGTTAAAGAAGGAAACGCTGAAAATTGAAACTGCATAGATCAACGCGCCCAGGGCCATGGCGGCGTTGGGGTTGTGCCTGCTCACCTTCCGGCTGACCAGTAACTGGAACAGCACCACCATGACCGCGTTGGTGGCAGGGATAAACCCATAAATGCCCTCGGACAAGCCGTAATTTTGCTTACTATAGGCTGCCAGTAGCACCCATAAAACTGAAGTGGCAATGCGGTTGAGTGAAAGCCCGGCCACCATCACCAGGAACAGGCGGTCTTTGAAGATCTCCAGGTAGCCGCCCACCAGGGGAGCCTCGCGCTCGCGGTCATGCGCAGCTGCTGGTCGGGTCTCCGCGCTCAGCACAGCTGAGAAAATGCCGATGAGTACGAAACCCACACCGATGACGGTGAAAGTCGTGTTATAAGAGCGCGCCACCAGCCAGCCGCCGATGGCCGGTCCCAGCGCGACACCAAGGTTGTTGCCCATACGCAGCACAGAGTACGCGTTCAGGCGGTCAGCTTCCGGGACAAGGTCAGCCACCATGGCGTCCGCCACCAGGCGGTAAAGCGGGGTGGCTGCGCCGGTGAGGGCGATCAGCAGGGCAAACACGGGCATGGAAAAAGCGGAGCGGAAGTAGTACCAGGATATGCCTGCCAGCAGCAGCGAGAACACCAGCACCCATTTGCGCCCGAACTTGTCGGCGATCGCGCCGCCCACGAAGGTGGTCACCAACCCGAACGCGGCGTTGAGCGTCATCAGCCAGGTGACCGAGGTGAGCGGCAGGCTCAGGCGTTCGCTGGAGAACAGCATCAGGTAGGACCACATCATGCTGTGCAGCAACCAGGCCGCCAGCATGACCAGCGAGATGAGCCAGAATTGACGCGGATAGGTGTTCAGTACGTTCTTCACCCGGGAAATCACGGGCATAATTCTATCATGCCGACCTGATAATCAGTCGCAAAGCAGGAAAACGTGTCATAATAATGGCATCAAAAGTTATCAAAAAAGGAGGACTATATGTGGAAGGAATTTAAAGAATTCATCACGCGTGGAAACATGATGGACCTGGCCATCGGTGTCATCATCGGTGGTGCCTTCGGCAAGATCATCTCGTCACTGGTGAGCGATATCCTCATGCCGGTCATCGGGCTGATCCTGGGTAAGGTGGACTTCACCAACCTTTTTGTCAGCCTCAACGGGCAGAAATACGCCACGCTGGCGGATGCCCAGGCGGCTGGAGCCCCCACCTTCAATTACGGCCTTTTCATCAATAATATCATCGATTTTCTGATCATCGCCCTGGTCATCTTCATGATCATTAAAGCTTTGAACAAGCTATCGAAGAAGAAACCTGAACCTGCCCCCGACACGCGCGAATGTCCGCATTGCCTGACCACGATCGCTAAAAAGGCCACCCGCTGCCCCAACTGCACGTCAGAAGTTACCCCCGTCGAATAACAGGCATCAGCTCAACATAATTAAAAACAGAGGTCTCCCAACCAGGAGACCTCGTAATATTCTTATCGTTTGACTTTCCGCCCGCGCTCCGGACGGCTGCCCCCGCCGCGGTAGGAGGGCGCGATGATCTCAAAGATGGTGCACAAGCGCGTATCGAGCATGCGGCTGCGGATGCGAGCATCCAGGTCCTCCAGGTTGGAGGACATGGTGATGACCGTGGGCAGCTTGGCATTGTAGCGCTCGTTGAAGATCTGGTAGAGCTTTTCGCGCGCCCAGGGGGTGGCACTCTGCGTCCCCAGGTCATCCAGGATGAGGATGGGCGCGGACTTGACACGGTTGAACATCTCGTCATACGAGGTGGGACTGGCCGGGCTGAAGGTGGCGCGCAAATGATCCAGCAGGTCCGGCACCACCACGAACACGGGTGAATCGCCCATGCCCTTGCGGTAATTGCCGATGGCGGCTGCCAGGTGGGTCTTGCCGCAGCCATAGGTGCCGGTGAGCACCAGCCAGCCGCGCGGGTGCTCTCCGAACTCCTGGGCAGCCCTGAAGGCTTTTTCCAGGTTGATCTGCACCTCGGGGGAAAGCCCCTCGGGTTCGCGCAGGCTGAAGTTGCCAAAGGAACGGTCGCTGAGCAATTGCAGTTGGTAGGAAAGCGGATCCTTGCTGTCCTTCACTGGCGAGCGGTAATCCGGGGCGGTAACCTTCACGCGGGTCACCAGGTCGGGGTCCTGCAGGCGTGAGCGGATGCGGTCATCCAGGTCTTCAATTTCCAGGTTGGTGGTCACCACAGATGGAAGTTTGCGCGAATAGCGGTAATCCACGATCTGGAACAGCTTCTCCGCTGCCCACTTGGTGGAGTTTTGCGAACCCAGGTCATCCAGCACGAGCAGCCCCACGT